>WRNQ01000004.1 GCA_009776565.1 Synergistaceae bacterium
CGAAGCGTGTTCAACTTGTGCGACCTACACGTGAACCAGCCGGGGCGTGGCCTTCATTACGGCGATTTTGTCAGAAGCTATCAAGTGATGTTTTGCAACTACAAGGTCTTCGATTTTGAAAACGAACTGTCCGAGCGCTTCATGTTCCGGAATCAAAAGGGAATCGAACTCTGCGATGCTGTAATGGCGATATTTGTCGATTTGACAAAAGCAAGGGAGATTGCTAAAAAGCCCGTGGGCGAAATGTCCGACATAGAGGGTTGGGTCGTGTTCTTCGCACTGGGTAACGACCCAATCTACAGCAAAGTCATCGCCGAAATAACGAAAGTGAAAGAAGGGATCGCTTTGGCAAGGGATACGCTGCTGACAATCAGCCAAAACGCCGACGAACGCGCCCGTTTCCGCTCCCGCAGGATATGGCTTCAAGACCGCGAACACGAGCAAGCTGTAGCGCGTAAAGAAGGCCGCGCAGAAGGCCATGCAGAAGGCCTCGCAGAAGGCCGCGCGGAAGCCCGCGCGGAATACGAGCTTTTACTTGAAAGCATGACCGTTGAGATCGCGGCGCTTCGCGCCAAGCTTGGAGAGGGGCAATAACGGCACTGTTTTACTTGCAACTAAAACTGCCGTGTGCAATATTTTGTGGCAGGGAACGGCCTCACTGACACAGAGGTTAAGGATGTTCGATAAAGACGATCGGACGATTGGGCTCAATGAGCGTGGTACATAACTGACAACCAGCAGGGGTAAACGGCAGGGGTGAGCGCTGTTCAGGACATTATCCCGGTCGGCTGTTGCTTGCCTAAGCATACCCGTTTATTGCAAAAGTCAAGCAAAATTTGGTTCTTTCCAAAGTTAGTTGAAAAATGTCAATGAAAAATGAATTCTGCTTTATTTTTCGGTGTGCCAGCAATTCACAACAGATGGTTTTCAACCATAAGTGGAAAGAACCCAAAATTTTACATAGTACGGTAAGGTAAATTATACATGTTTATATCAATCGCTCACTATATATAGGCTGCGGTGGGCTGCGATGAGCCGTGAGAACCGCTCCTATGTCCCAAAACGCCCCACAGGAGTCTAGTATCTGACTGCCCCGTGTCCAATCGGCTTAATCAAATCTTTCATATTGGCAGTAACAACCTAAAATGTGGCACTATCATGGTATTATCATCTCCAAACTCAGAATCAGGCGCCCTTTATTTCGTGATAATCCATGATGACAACAGGAGGTAATCTTTATTTTCTAGCTTTTGCCGCTTGGTCAAAGTATGCTTGATTCTGAATATCCATGAAAATATGGTATAAGGGTATAAAATTTCCCCCAAAGGAGACCTCACTATAAAGTATCTTTAGGCAGCCAGTATGATTTGCAAAAAGTTCATCTTTATAAATTTCTATTTCTTGGAAGTTTTTGATATTACACAACTTATACAAAGCAGATTTTTCTAAGTGTTCTTGGTAACGTTCCCAAAATGCATTTTCATCATTAATACGCCCGTAAATTAACAAGAATAAAGGCGAGTGGCTTTGAAAATTACTGCCAATTAATTTGCCAATATGCTTGTCAATATTTGCAGTATCGCAACTTTCTAAAATTAACGCTTCGCCAATAGAAAAGAGATCCCCCTTAAATCTAAGCGCAAAATCCAACTCACTAATCCCACGATTCCCAGCCTTTCCAATATGCCCTGTAAAACCCGTTTGTTCTTGGTCGTGACAATGAACACCTAGTCGACCGTACGCGTGATTAAACATTTCACGAAACAATTGGTTATAGTTATTTTCGTTAAGTTCCCTATCACATAATAATTGAGGCGTATATGTGTTGAGGTGTAGACATGTATCTAATATGAGTTTTATGATACCTGCTTGCTTCGATTGCTTTTCGGTATAGTCATTGATGCTCTGCACTTTAAAAAGAGTACTCAGTTTTCTCTCAAGAGTAAAGGAATCAAATTTCCTAAACGCTTCTATAACACCATTTAAAGAAACACTTATTTCACTATAGGGCAGAATCGCTTGCACACTATTATATTCCTTCAAATATTCTGTTAAGCTTACATTGAGTTCACTTTCCAACTGCTTAACATAGTCTATAGAAACCGTGCCAAAGATCAATTCCATTCGAAAATAACGCCTTATTGCATAGTGTTCCCTGTCTTTATCACCCCATTTTGTGGCAAATTGATTAGCTTCCAAAATAATTCTATTTGATTTATCAATATATTCGCCACGAATAGTTGGATTACTAGCGTCATTAATTAGCAAGCAAAAACTATACAAATAATTTATAATATTATTCGGACTCTTATCATTTTCACAAATTTGAGCAAGCAACATATTCGCTTTCAAAGGATCATACACGCCGCTTGTTTTTTCTAAATGCTTTATCGCTTTGTAAAACGGAATATTATCACTTATTTTATTAAATTCCCTTTTTATATAAAACAAATGATTTTTAAATCTACTCACTTCCTCGAATTTTTCCTGTTTGAGGGGGCTTTCTTTAAGTTGATTAATTCTATTAATACGCTCTTCAAGATGCATTTCAAGCCATGGATACAAGCAGGATATTTCATTATTTAAAATCCATGCAATCAAACATTCGGTTTGATAAAAAATATTATATGGTTTTTCTCCTTGTGCTACCTTTTGAGCCACTATTTCTATCAAACGCTCTTTTGCGGGGTCTGTTGAGTAATGATGAAACAATAATAGATCGTCAATAGAAAAAGATGAAATATCTGCACATTTTTCAAATTCGTCAACTTTAATAAACGAAATCATCTTCTCGAATATTTGATGTATATAGTAAAGCTCAAAAAATGTAACCAAAATAATAAAGCGGGCTAACGCCCGCAACCCAACTCGGCTCGGCGAAGCGCGGTTCCCCTCGCCTCACGAGCGCGAGGCGCTGGCGCCGCGCTATTCGCGCGGTGATTAGCAACTTCCGGCTTAAACAACTCGCTTTTTATTGCAGTTCCTGGGCCGTAAGTTGCTAACGTGACAGCCATCGTAGATGTAAAAAGTAAGAATCTCATTAAATCTGTTATAAAAATCTTTTCTCGTATCATCCCGCACAGTCTCTTGATAATCATATATTTGGGCAAAATATGCAATACTATAAGCAATGCCAAGGCTCATGAAAATGACCGAAACTAGATCACTTGAGTTGTGTGTTTTTGAGAATTCTTTTTTTATTTTTATATAATTCGGAGCGCCTATTATGCTTACACGCTCATGTATAGAAGCTTTTTCATAAACGAAAAGCCAAACTGGTGAAATCCAATATGAAAAATCCAAATACGGAACCCCCAATTTTGAGTCTGCCTCTTTATATTTTAAAAATTGTTCTTTCAAAATATTTACAGTCATGTCATAGCATAAGTCTTTGGGCACTGCCGTTTCAGACAAATACAATACTTCAACAAGACGTACAAAAAAAGCGATATATTCTCCCGCAAACATTCCTTTTATGGGAATAAGTTGCTTCGTCAGATATTCTAAGGCTATTTGTAAATTTGCTTGGTGTGAATTATAGTACAATTTAATCTTTTCCAATAACAAAAGTAATACTTTATAAAACAGCTCTGATTTTGACTGATGATAGGGTAGGTCTTTTTTAAAACTTGCCTTCCTAATGATGTATTGTAGAATTAGTCCCAATTCACTTCCTTGCAATCCCTGTTCCCAGGCCCATCGGCGGCTTAATATTTCGTCAAACAAAGCCGAGAAGTTATATAGATGTGTTTTTTCTGGCACTATACTGAAATCAAGATTTTCAAAAAGCAAATATACAGCACAGAATTGCGTGTATTTATAATCAAGAAGTGATAGTATTATATCTGCACTGACATAATTAGAAAAAGGTTTAAAACAACCACTATGTAGTAATTTGTTAAAAACAGGAGCAAATACCTCTTTTGTGTCCTTCGTAAATGAATGAAAACGATTAAAAATCAACCAACTGATAAAATAAACTGTTTTTCGTTCTTGCGTACCATGATATAAATCCCAGTGATTTCTTTCAATCTTAGCAAGGTTTTCTATAAGATTACTCGTGTAGTATCTATCTTTATCAATTTCATTGTAATAGGTGTTTGAAAGTGAAGAATATTGCAAAATATGAAGGCGGATTGCTATTTTGTTTTCTAAATCAATGTCGCCCAAGGATGTTTCTTTTTTCACCAACCACTCGATCAGTTTTATAAAACTTTCCTTGTGATTGAGAACGTCAAAAAAATTGTAAGTAACATTGATATTAATGTATATTTTAAACCAGCTGGTTTGTAGATCAATATTCTCAACGTTGCCATGAATGCAATTATCCCAATGCTTAGCAGCTGCATTGTTGAAAAAATAGTTGTGTTGCCAATTATCATTTTTAAGGAAGAAAACATCACCATGTGGTATCAGAATCTTATTTTCAACAAACCATTCCATAGTAAGATTTGATTCCGGATATAGATTAGAAAAATCAATTATAATGCGCTTAGCTATTTCGGAGTTGATTGTAACTTGATATATATCG
The DNA here is from genome assembly GCA_009776565.1 of Synergistaceae bacterium. Next base: position 4,532 of record WRNQ01000004.1, read on the forward strand.
TCATATAGACACACACGTATAAACTTTAAAAATTTTACAACTTCTTTTAACGTTGAGTCTTGTATCTTATCAATATTTTCCTCAATAGGATTATAACCAATTGTAGGATAAAACTCACCAAATTCTTCCCTTATCCAACCTTCTTTTTTCAATTTTTCTAATGTGAAGGATACGGCATTATCTATTTTATAACCTTGAAATAGCGTTTCTAAATCCACAAGTTTTTCTAAATGTGATTCCTTTATAAAAAAGTATAGGATTTCGTCCAGTGGGAAAGGGTAACCTTCTATATTTAGCATGCTTTTCTCTGAAGAAGATAAGCTATTATCGATTAGTTTTTTTAGGGTTGGATCCAAATTTTTCACTCCTTTGTCTCAAAAAATTAAATACCTTTTTCAATCATGTAGTGTAAATATAGAATGGAATTAGTTCAACTTTGATATTATATATGCAGCTTAACATATCTCAATATATTGTGTTCCCGCACACCATATCAATTACTACTTTTACCATTATATTTTTTAGAGTATTATTTCTGGATTTTTACCATCAACGTCAAGAAACAACTGCTTAAAAAATGCATAAACTCAGAGACTTTTACGTATCACAGCGGTGTAGTTCCACTATCGTCTCCAGGTGAGCCGTTTGCGGGAACATGTCAACGGGCTTGATACTTTGAATTGTATATAAGCCGGCGCCGGTCAAAATCAGGAGGTCACGCGACAGAGTAGCAGGATTGCATGATACGTAAACAATTTTCTGGGGGCGGACAGCCAGTATTGTCTGCAAAACTGCTGGCTTTGCGCCTTTACTTGACGGGTCCAGCACAATGATATCAGGCGAGTTCTCAGATAATTGTGTTACAAGCGCTTTGGGAGGGGAGAATTCTTGCCCGTCATCAGCAGTATTGAGATCTGCCTGACGCGTCAGGATCTCGTGTAGAAAATTGCTGTTGCCGCTGCTTCCGATCAATGAGGGGGCCAGATATTCTACAGCGCCTGCAACGAAACAAAGGCGATTTGTCAAAGGGTGCGAAAAAACGTTGCTCGAAAGGTCCGAAGTGGCGTTGCTTGCGCGGCCCGAAGTGGCGTTGCTTGCGCAGTCCAAAATGGCGTTGCATGAGCGATGTGAAATGGCGCTGCTCGAGTGATTTGAAATGGCGCTGCTGTTAATTCTTGCGTTTGTCCATGCGTCGCGGATGGCGGACTCGCAAACGTCGACGCCCAATACGGCGCAGGCGCGGTTTGCTAGACATATGCTAATCGTGCCTGCGCCACAATAGAGATCCCATACGATTTCTCCTCCTGAAAGATTACATGCGTTCAGGACTTCGTCATAAAGTGTATTTGTCTGTTGTGAGTTTACTTGATAAAAGGATTCGGGGCTTATTGCAAAATGAAAAGATATCTTTTCCGTCTTGTTGATAGTGCATTGCTCAACAGTAACCAATGAACCCCAAAGTGGGATCGTATTTTTGTCTACAACTTGCCCGTTACCGCTTAATGTTGCAAGCCAACCAATACCGGAAAGACAGTATTTTTGCTCCCGAATCGGGGTCTGGACACCCGCAAACGCATCAAGAAAAGAGGAAATCCAAGATGGAGGTTGCTCGTCATCACCATCGCCCTTACGCCTGCCATCGCCAACTCCTATCAAAACCATAACAATTTTTCCAGTGAATTTGCTCTCGCGAATCAGTATATGGCGTATAGATTTTTGGGAACCAGAAACTTTGTCAGACACGTCGCCAGTCATGCCTCCGGACACGCCTCTAAGCCAGTTGTCATGTTCGTTTCTCGTCACGTCACCTAGTTTATTAACGCTCCTATTCTGTGTAAACCAAAGAGCAAGATCATCCAAAAGACTGTTTACCTGTTTTGAAAAGAGAACCGGACAGCCATGGCCAACAACTTTTCTGCTCCGCCTGCCGTAAAATCCGATTGCCACAGACTGGCCTTCCTCCGGCAGTTCAACCGCAAAAAGGCCCTTATTACGATAACCTGTGGGCGACGGCGCAGCTGTGGTAGGGAGTATCTTTGTCAGGATATCGGGATCGTATTTTTGCAGAGGGGCCATTGCCCGCGCCAGAATTTCCCGCTTAATATCCAATTGATGGGAGTATGAGGCATGCTGCAGCTGGCAGCCGCCGCAACGCCCGTAATGGGGGCATGGCGGCGGTCTGCGATGAGGTGATGAATTGAGGATTTCCAAGGCTTCACCCCAGGCCGCTTTCCTTTTTCTTTCGCCTGACAAGCGCGCCATGACCCGCTCGTCTCTCAGAGCGCCAGGCACAAATATCACTTGAGCCTCATTGTGAAGCACGCCCATGCCTTCATGATTATAGCCGTGTATTATACCGATAATTGGCTTCTGTTCCATTCCTGAATTCTTTTAACTGTCTCACTTTTACATTACTGCCTAAATCACTGCCTAAATCACTGCCTAAATTACTGCTGCAAATAATTTTAAGTACTTTATTTCAATCGTATAAACTGAACCCCAAAACCGGTTAAATCAAGCGAATAATCATTGACTATTTCAAGGCTGGATTCAGTGCCCTCAACAATTAGAGAGATAAAACCGTCTTCCACAGAGTAATCGCACTGGATACTGTCAACGCCCTCTTCCTCAATGGTGGCGCTGCCGTCATCATGAAAAATAATTCTTGTGGAACTCCTAACGCCATACAGGTAGTAATACTCATCAATCACAAGCTCCTTTGTCAGGGCGCCTACCGGGATGAATACTTCACCGCTGTCATTATTCTCGAGTGTGAACATATTCTGTATATTAAGTAAGAACGCTGTTTCCATATCCTCCGTCATGATAGTGATCTCATTTTCGGTAAGGTAATAAAACCCATCCCTTATATCATCCGGCGCCATTTGCACGTTGACGCTGCCGTCGGCAAGAAAATAGACGCCCATCTGCTCTTCATCGCCGTCCAGATAGTAATAGGTTTCGTAAAGGATAGCTTGCGGCGGTTCTTGCACTACGCCAAACCCCTCGCCTCCTTCGCGAATATATTCTTCTCCAGCGCTTCCCAAAATAGAGTACTCGTCATTGATATACATCTCTGATACTTGTCCCATGTAAGTAAGGGTAATTGTACCTCCGTCCACTGTAAAACTTGCCTCGATGCCGTCAATATCGAAGTTGTTCGATCGCACGAATCCGTCGTCAAAAAACATAAGGCCAAGATCAGTCGGATCTCCATATGCGTAGTAAAACTCGTTTAACTCAAGAAGACCTAAATCCTGAGTCCCCGGTGTAGACGCTTCTGTTGTCGGAGCAACGGAAGTCGTAGTTGGCGCAGTGGTCGTCGTGGTTGGAGCAGTTGTTGTTGCAGCCGTTGTCGTTGTTTCCATCGTTGTTGTTTCCTGCGCTGTACCCGAACCGCATGACGTTACGGATAAAACCAGTGCGATTGCACAAAGTAACATAAGCGCTTTTGCAGAAATCTTTTTTAAATTCTTCATTATTGCGGGGCCTCCCAAATTTTTAATTGAATTCTCATCCTCAATCATAATACTAACCCACGTTTTTTTACTCATTTCCATATTCGTCCCCATAATTATCCCCATAATTATCCCCATAATTATCCCCATAATTATCCCCGTAATTATCCCCATAATTATCCCCATAATTATCCTCATATTCGTCTTGATACTCGCCATCTTCTTCTACGGGGAACTCCACATTGCTTTTATTTGGCAGGCCCAAAAAGACTACACTATATAGAAACACAGTTTGAGTGTCATTGTCCCAGTCTACATCATAACCGATATATTCTGCAATAAAACGGATGGGGACAAGGGTTCTGTCGTTAACAATGACCGGGGGAGAATCAATCTCGATGAATTCATGTGTGACAGAACCATCAAACCCGCTTTCAATAAAGGATTCTGCAATTGGATTTCCAATCTGCAACACTAATCTTGAACCGCTTCCAGGGGGTAATACAACGACCTGCTGATCTTCTTGCAACCATTCCACGCTACAACCAATAGCCTCTGACACTGCCCGAACAGGAATCATCGTCCGATCATTAATGATCTGGGGTGGTACGTCGGTAGGTAAAAGCACTCCATCAACGAAAATAGTAATTTCTTCCGTAGCGAAAGAGGACGCGGTTATTGACAGTATCACAAGTACCGAGGCTATAGCTGCGGCTATAAATTTACGATAAATTTTACATCTCATATACTCCCCTCCACTTGCCATTAATACGTTCATTACTTTTACGGAACAGGGCCGAATCGACCGTTCCGACTCAGATTATATCAGACCAGCTGGGTTTATGCCAGTTAAATATAAGCACACTGAGAGGCGCGCCGGCGCAACTGCTGTTGAAATAAAACCGGGCCGGTCTGGATAATACCAACATCGACCGGCCTGATCATATAATTACGTAACCACCATCATTTGACTTGTTAGTTGATTGGTTACCCTGCGCGATATTACCGCTTACCAAAATCGCTTGTTATATCGCCGCTTGCCTTTTATTCGTCCCCAGAACGTCTCATTTCCGGATATAAGCGAAGCGAAATGAAAACAATTCGCACGGCGCGCGTCCCGCGGCGTGGGATACGCGCCGCGCCAACAAGACGAACTCGCCAGGTCGCCCCCTTACAACCTTACAACCACTACCTTAATACCTTACTGCCATACTTATGGCCATGCCTTCCTTCGGAAGTCACAAAACCCGATGAACTATATAGGCATGACCACGGGGGAGTGATGAGGAGGAATCCCCCTCATCCTCTTTGAAGGAGGGGGAGGTCGGGGGGACCATAGGGTCCCGCCCGAAAGAATGAACGGATAGGAATCAAAACGTTCATACTGCCACACTACCCCACTACCTTTTCAGGCTGAGCCTGCCTGTTTCCCTCAAATCTGATATATTGTTTGCAGTTATTGTCGACCTGGAGAGGGCGTACAGGGAATCCCTTATATAGAGCAGCCTCTCTATGCTTACTTCCGGGTTATACCACCAGGAACCGGCTTTTCTGTATTCTTCATCGGATATATGCGTTATTTTACCTTTTAGCGTAAATCCAGTCTTAAGGTTAATATTGTAGACATATGCGCCCTGGAATTCAAAGTCTCCGTACAACCAGGCGTCCTCTTTCAGATTGCCAGTTTTTGCGCTGTCCGCGATCTTTGTCACGGTTATCGGGAACGCTAACAGCTCCTTCTCCTTTGAGAACAGCAACGCCTTGTGATTTCGAAGCAGCTCAGAATCGGTCCCCCTGTCTCCGATTTGCGTAGAAAACTTTTCTATCGGGTTTGAAACGTCGCTCACATCAAATATAGCTAATTTTATTCCCTGATACAGGGCAATTGCTTCCTCTTGCCGCCCGCTTGAATCATACCTGTACTCAAAGGCGTCTTTTCCGAACCCTATGATGTGGTTCTCGTCATACGGGTGCAGATAGTCGCTGTATCCGGGTATTTTGAGCGAACCAAGCACTTCAGGCTTTGTGGGGTCTTTCAAGTCTATTACAAACAACGGATCGACGGTTTTGAACGTCACCACATAAGCCCTGTCGCCCATGAACCTGACAGAATAGATTACTTCGCCCGGCGCCAGATCCTCAAGGCTTCCGACAGTATTCATACCGGCGTCAAGGACATAGAGGCCGTTCTTTGTGTTGCTGAACCAGCCGGTCGAGGAATCGTACTCGTTATAGGTAGTGGCAACCCTGAAGTATTCCCCGTTCTGATCCATTGAGAACTGATTCAATACCCTGCCCTTTACATCGCCCTTATCAACGTATGTAATCCTGCCGTTATCCAGTTTGAACTTGTGCACGGTTGTTGTAACATCACCGGACGACCAGCCCAACATCCTGTAATCCGTAGCAGCAATATACATATGATCCGTCGATGAGTACACATTATCACCCGAGTCCAACACTGTCTGCACGCTGACCGGCTCGTCCGGGTCGTCGATGTTTACTCCCGTCAGAATCACATAATTTGGACTGACGCATCCGGGGAAGTAATATATATTAGCGGGATCCACAGCCCGGAATTCCGAGTCGTCGAAGGCGCCTGCGTCGGCGCCGACCATGCCGCCCGCGTCAGCTCCCGCCCCCGCGTTTGCTCCCGCGTCAGCTCCCGCCCCCGCGTTTGCTCCCGCGTTGGCGCCTGCCCCCGCGCCTGCCCCCGCGCTTGCTCCCGCGCTTGCTCCCGCGTTGGCGCCGGCACTGTCTCCGGCGCCAGTAGTTCCAGCGCCTTTGCCAGCGTCCACGCCCGTCGGCAGGCCGATGGCGCGCCCTATCGCTTCTAGTCTTTCATCTCCCGCTTCCGTGCCCGCGCCCGTATTGGTTTTGCCACCGCTTGCATTCGCGCCAGCCGGCGTTGGCTCGGCGGAATCTCTGTACATAGGAAGCTCCGCCGTCGGATACGGTCCATATCGGTATGAGTACTTATTTGTCACTATATAAACGCTTCCGCCGATTTTTCTGGAAGTCCTGTAATCACCAGTAATTTCAGTTTCCCTCACTAGTTTCATGTTAGCCTTATCGGTAGAATCGTATACGAACATCTTTACGGTGGATTCATTTTGCGGGTAGTAGCCCCCCCGCATCGGCGGCGCCGGGGCGACGTCGTCGCTTATCACTTCTCCGTCAACGGATCTGCGGGCCTCGACCACAGGCATGACGCCAGACATTCTATAACTCCCGCCGATGACTATGACTTTATTTTCCTCAATATACATCTCTATCGGATAGAATTCATTGTTATTGCTGTTGAATTCGATCCTGCCGGCTATTTTCATGCCGCCGGGCGGATATGCGTCCACAATGATGATACTGCTGCCGTTAACCTGATAGATATATCTCCCGTCAGTTTTGACGACGTCAGCTTCGTCAACTCCTTGAACCTGCACATTTGTCGTCGAGTAATCGTCTCCGCCGCCCATGCCCGATTCGGCCTCGTTAAAAACTTCTGCCGGAACAGATGTGGCCTGGGGTTCAGGTACGGGTTCAGGGACGCTTGCATGCCGCATGTCGCTGCCAGTTGTCGACCCCGCCGCCGATTCTGCCGGCGGCGCCGCATTTGATGCGACGTCAACGCCTCCCGTATCAAAATCAGAGGACATCATCGCATCCTCAACCGCTATCATAGGAACCTCTGCAGCTTCCAGAACGACGTCTGCAACTCCAAACCCCTCGCCGCGCAGTAGTCTATTCCCTCCCCAATAACCCGCGTATTGTCCGGCGTAATATATAGACGCACTGTCAAGGAGCTTTGTGAGCTTCTCTTCCGACCCCACGCTTATCGCGCCGGACAGAGAGAGTTTCATATTCTTGATCAACTGCTGATCCTGAATCGACTCAAAGGCTTCGAGGTTTTCCCCCAACGCTATTAAACCGTCATTGTAGTAGACTTTCTTCCCCAGGGCTTCAACTACTTTTCTGAGGGGAACGTAGTACAACTCGTTATTCCCGCTGGTTGCGACATCAAATTCGCTCTCTGCAAGAGAGGTAATTGTTTCACCGGCTCTCCTCAACACAAGGCGCCCAAGTATGGAGCTTTTTGTTGCGCGTATGCCAAGATTCCTCTCCAAAAATTTGACGGGAACATATGTCGTGGAATCCCTCAAATACAAGCTAAGCGCGGGGAAGTCAGGTACAAGGTCTACGCCTCTGCCTTTGACTAAAGCTCTTGAGCTGTTTACCAGCAGGATAATGGCGTCGTTATTATCCATACGAAATCCCGTATTGGCGCCCTCACTAGTGCTAACACCCGCGCCCTCGCCCGTGCTCGTATTAGCGCCCGCACTTGCGTTTGCACTAGCGCTTGCGTTCGCACCAGCACTTGCGTTTGCACCCGCACTTGTGTTTGCACTAGCACTTGCTCCCGCAGTCGCACTTGCGTCCAAAATCGCACTCGAAACCGTATTCGCGCCGGCGTCTTTTCCCACGCCATTGCCGGCGCCATCATTGGCGCCATTTGCATCGTCCCCGCTTACGCGTAAGCCTTCTTTTGAACCCTCTTTCAAAGCTGTTGCGGCGCCTGTGATCGCTCCTGTTTCCGCGCCATCGCTTGATCTGGCGCCATCGCTCGCATTGGCGCTCATTCCGGCGTCAGCAAACGGATTTTTCACGGCGAAGAACAAACCCGCCGCCATTATAAGTACCAGTACTATTGCTATACCTCTTTTTAACTTAAATTTTTCATTATCCATCATTTTATACCTCCATATTCCTCATTTAGCAGTCTTATTAATGCTAGAAATATTTTTTGATACTGATTAGACGACTACAAACAAGAATGTGTTCCACATACAACTAAATATTTTAATTTTGCGTATTAGAGGCAAAAAACCCGGGAAGCATGGCTGTTTACATTGCTCCCCGGGCTTAGTCCCTTCAATACTCACAATCGTCTAACTTATTTCCATCCTGCTTAGTTCAATCTGACAGGCTATGGTTGTACCATTAGTGTTATAATTCGCCGCCTCTACTTAAAGTACCTCTCCAAAAGCCCGTTGAATGCGCACCCATGCCTGGCTTCGTCTTTACACATCTCATGCACAGTATCATGAATTGCATCGTAGCCGAGTTCCTTTGCTTTTGTCGCAAGCTCCTTCTTACCTTTTGCGGCGCCATATTCGGCCTCAACTCTTAACTCCAGATTTTTCTTTGTGTCGGCGTGTACGACATCTCCCAGCAATTCCGCAAAACGTGAAGCGTGATCGGCTTCCTCATAAGCAATCCGCTTGTACGCCTCAGCCACCTCGGGGAAACCCTCCCTGTCGGCTTGCCTGCCCATGGCGAGATACATCCCAATCTCGGTGCACTCCCCCATAAAATTAGCTTTTAATCCCTCAACTACCCACGGGTCAACATCTTTAGCCACTCCGATCCTGTGCTCATCCGCCCAATCCAGTTTACCTTCCGCTTTCTCTACAAAATTCTCCTTAGGCGCCTTGCACTGAGGGCAAAAATCAGGCGCTTCCAATCCCTCATGAACATAACCACAAATCTGGCATACAAATTTTTTCATTTTTTTGACCGAATCCTTTCCTATAATTTTTAGTTTTATTTGATCATCAAAGAAATCATATAAAACTGCCAAAGAAATCTTATTAGTTCTATTATAAAAGCTGCCTGTAGGAGTCGTCAACCCAAACCTATGAAAAATAACTGGAGTGTTAACAGGTGTTAACAAGTGTTACCGAGTGTTGCTATAGACTTTAGGGTTGTAGTGTAATTTCAGAAGTAAAATAGTGTTATTTCGGGCTTATGTCAATTGGCAACTTACGGCTCAGGAACGCAAATAAAAAACGAGTTGTTTAAGCCGGAAGTTGCTAAACGCCGCGCGAGAGCGCGGCGCCAGCGCTACGCGCTCGTGAGGCGAGGGGAACCACGCTTCGCCGAGCCGAGTTGGGTTGCGGGCGAAGCCCGCATTGGTATCATTTCGGGTTTATTGACAATAAAGACCAATTTAAGTATATTTTTCAAAGGAGACGATATGAAAAAAAATAAAATTAGAATTGCGTTTGGCAGCGACCATGTGGGGTATGAACTAAAACTGGCTTTAATGGCGCATGCATCAGATAAAGGTTATGAATGCACAGACTTTGGCTGTCACAGCGTTAACAGAGTTGATTATCCCGTATATGGATACAGAACAGCTAAAGCTGTACAGAACGGGGTATGTGATCTTGGGGTGCTTGTTTGTGGGACAGGCGTCGGCATTTCGCTTGTGGCAAACAAGATAAATGGAATCCGTGCAGTTGTGTGCAGTGAGCCGTATACAGCAAAATTATCACGCGAGCACAACAATACGAATATGCTTGCATTGGGTGCAAGGGTCGTAGGGACGGGACTAGCGAAGATGATGCTGGATACTTGGCTGGGAGCTGAATTTGAAGATAGAAGCCGGCATGAAGACCGTGTGAACATGATCAATGAAATAGAAAAAACAGGCGGATTAAGGCAGGACTAAATCCGCACCAAACTATTGTCATTATTTTTGGATTTGCCATGAGAAGAGTTCACATGACGAATAAGGACGTCTACATCCCTGGCATTTAGCACGACATTGCCTGAAGCATTGCCTGAAGCATTGCCTGAGGCATTGCCTGAAGCCCCGCCTCTAAGCAGGCTATAAAAGCCCAGATCCGGAGATAGTTCTACGGTTCTCTCTTCGCGAGAGTGGTTAAGCAAAAACAAGAATTCCTCCTCTTCCCCAACTCGAATAGCCGCTTCCACCCCTTGGAGCGGAGCAAAAAGAGGCGCTATCTTGTGTTTTTCCAAATAATAAGCGAAAAATTCGTCCAGGAATTGTTTATCAGGCTTTGATCCAAGATATACTGCGTTTCCCTTTCCCACAATGTTATCGGTAATACAAGCCATTCCCGAGTAAAAGTCCTGTTCATATGTCGCAATGACATTTGCGCCTTCTGAGTGAATCAAATCACACATGAAACCGCAGTCGTAGCTTGTCTTTTTTGCCCATTTCTCAGATAAGCGCATACTGTTTGATTCATCGGGTTTTAAACCGTCTGTTTCCTCAACCCAGAGGCCAAGCAGTTTTCGAAAAGGCGCCGGATGCCCGCCAAGATAAACGCGGTCGTTTTTGTCCACAAGACCGCTAAAATATGTTGTAATAAAAGTGCCGCCTTCCCGGACAAACATCTCAATTCGCCCTGCGTCATTTTCGTCCACCATATAGTACATCGGAGCAATTAAAATCTTATAGCCGTTAAGATCATCGTCTCGACAAATCAAATCAACTGGAATGCCAAGTTCGAAAAATGGGCGGTAGTATTCACGAAGTTCTTGTAAATAATCTATTTTTGGCAGCAATCCAGGAGAGATTTCCAAGCCACATTTGCTCTCCCAATCAACAAGGATAGCAACTTTCGCAACGATTCTCGTACCCAGGAAACGATTGCCTAACACGCTAATAATGCGCCCTAGATCTTGGAGCTCGCGTCCAATGCGCGTATCTCTAAATCCAGCGTGCTGTATGAACGCGCCGTGGAACTTTTCGTAGCCAGAAACAGATTGGCGTATCTGAAAAAACAGCGCGGATTCAGCTCCATGGGCAATCCCGCTCATTGCGAGGAGTTTTATGGCGCCTGGCCTTTTCAGCGTGAGTGTTCCCTGCCAACTTGCAAGGTTTGGCGACATTTCCATGATTAAGAAGGGATTGCCGCTGCCAAGACCTCGCATCAGATCAAAGTTGAAGCCATTATGAAAAGCCGGAGTATCCTTGTACGGATAGCAATCAAAGGCCACTATGTCTAACGCCTTTGAGAGGGTTGCGTAATCAAAGTTGTTGAGTTCGAAATTGTTGGTAACTATAGCCTGGGGAATATGCGCTTTTATCGCAGCTTTTTCACTTTCAAGTAAACGCTTATAACTGTCTGTCATGAAGCGGTGATAGTCTATAGCAATTGTAGGGTATGCATAGACATTGAACCCTCTGAATTTCAAGTTTTCATATACATCGTTGCGCGTAGTTGGGGGTTCAATTTGTTCCCACGAAGAAAAAGCGTGTCCCCAGAAAACGGTTGTCCACTTAACGTTCAGGTTTTCAAGCGAATCATAGCGCTGCTTTAACCACTCTCGAAATGCAGCGGCGCAGTTTTCACAGTAGCAAAACTCTTCTATCTCATTGCCAAGCTGCCAAAGCAGAATTGGGCGGTTCATGCAGAACCTTCCAAGCCTATCTGTCACATCTCGGGATTTGCGAAGATACACAGGGCTATTTGGGCAAAAATGAGCTCTACGCCCATACGTTTCCTTAAGTCCCCTGAAATCAGTGCGAACTGTTTCAGGATACTCTTTTGCGAGCCAAGCAGGTAACGCTGATGTTGGTGTAGCCATTATTACACCTACATTGTTATCTTCCAGAAAATCAAGGATTTCCTGCAGTTTTGAAAAATCGTAACAATTTTCCGTTGGCTCAAGAACAGACCAAATATAAACGCCGATTACAACGGCATTTATTCCATATAATTTCATCATTTGAACGTCTTCCCGCCATATCTCACGATCCCATTGTTCCGGGAAATAATCGCCGCCAAATAAAATCCCATTGTAAGATGTAATCATATTCAGACATGTCTCCTTCCAGATTTTTATCTGTCATGCAGCGCAGAATTGTTTTGCTGCCTGTGTGCTAAACGCTGATGTCAGTTTTATCATTGGTTCATAAACTCGGTTGGACTGACTCCTGTTTTTTTCTTAAAAGCCTTTGAAAAGTAGCCACAGTCATAATAACCTGCCATCATACTGATTTCAGATATTGAATAGTGCAAAAACCTATTGGATTTCAGGAGCTTTTCCGCGTGATTTAACCTGAGATTTGTCAGATAGCTCTGCAGTGTTAATCCTGTTTCCTTTTTGAATAGCCGTCGAATATGGTCAGAACTGTATTCTTGCGATTCTAGAACTTTGCTGAGCTTCAGCTCCGGGTCTGTGAAGGATTCAATAATTCGGTTTTTTGTCTTTTCGACAGCCGGATTTCTATACTTAATGTCATATAAGCTGAATAGAATTTGACAGATGGCTTCATATAAAGAGTTTACAACAGCTTTGTAGTTATTTTCCATCCTGTTATATACATGGATTGCCATCAAAGCCAGAGCTTCAATTTTCTTTTCGGCGTCATCCTGAAAGATTAATACCTCATTGTTTGAATTTATAAGTGAAAATGACGATGCCTGAATGAAGATATCCCTATATTTGACCCCATATTTTATGTGCCCGGCGCCCGGAGGTAAGCATATGACAGTCCCTGGTTTGTATTTGCAATATGTGCCATTTATATCCATATGCCCTTCACCCTGCTGATTGATGATAATCTCCCACATATCATGGGTGTGATTAGGACAATAAGTCAGTTCAGGTGAGAGCCCAATATTTATAACTGCCATAACTTCTCTCCCGGTATGTCGATTAATTACCAATAAATTGCCGACATTGTACTTATATTTTATTGTTTTTTATTAGTACAATCAATACATAAAATATCCAATTGAAGGGAAGGTTTTTATGAAACATATAATTGCACAAGGTCCCAAAAAAAGCGTCATAGTAGATGTACCAGAGATAAAGCCAAATGAAGATCAGATTCTCATCAAGCATAAATATGTTGGCGTTTGCATGTCTGAACATTATGCGTGGTCTGTGGCAAAACAGGGGGAGGCTTTTGGGCATGAGCCCATGGGCTTGATTGTGGCGTTAGGTAAGAATGTCAGAGGTTTTGCTGTTGGCGATCGCGTAAGTGGTTCGTGGGGAGGGTCTTTGCCTGGCTCAGGCTGTATGATCGAATACGCTGTCGCTGATCCTCAGACTGATATTGTCGTCAAACTGCCTGATAATGCACGCGACGAAGACTTGATATTAGAGCCGCTTGCATGCATGGTCAGTGCGGTAAGTAAGGTGAAATGCCCAATTCCAGGTACAAAAGTGGCGATTGTGGGCGCCGGATATATGGGATGTGGTGTAAGCAGTTTATTAAAACTGAGAGGCGCAAGTGTTGTAGCGATTGACACACGCAAAGAATCTCTTGAAAACGTAGTCAAATACGGTGGCGCCGACGAAGTTTATCTTGTTGGGGAAGCCGAAAAGAAATTCCTGAACAATAGTTATCAGGGATTCGATGTTGTTATGGAATGGGCGGAGACTAATGAATCTTTGGATTTGGCGATAAACCTCACCAAAACTTGTGGGCAACTGTGCGTTGGAGCGTATCACACCGGCGGTAAAAGGCTTATAGACATGCAGCAGCTGAATGTCAAGGCAATTGAGTGCCTGAGCGTTCATCCACGGGAATGGGACCTGTTAAGAACCTGCACTCAAAATGCTGCTGATATAATCGCTAACGGAGCATGGAGGTTTATCAATGTGCCTGTAAAGGTATATCCCATGAGTAAATTTGACTTGGCGCATGAAGAGCTTGAAACAAAATTTGGAAAACATATGAAGGCTATCATTGACATGGAAAAAGCAGACGGCGAACCATTCATTGTCTGAGGGAGAAAGCTTATATGATAGCTATTGGAGTGGACATAGGCGGAACATATATAAGAATAGGATGTGTAGATGAGCGCCATAAACTTTCGAACTTCGTGCAGACGCTGCAGCAAACAGTGCTATATGGGGAATCTCCTGCCAATCTGGCACAGTTTATAGACGATTATATTCGGGAGCATGTCGGTGCGGACGATGTTGCCGGCATTTGTGTGGGATTTCCTGCATCTGTCGACAAAAACCGGGCCGTTGTGTTAAACGCGCCAAATATACAAGGATTTAACGGTGTGGATGCAAAATCTTTATTACAAAAACATTTTGAGGCGCCGGTTATTATAGAAAAAGATGTCAATTTGCTTCTCATGCACGACATTTTTAGGTATAACTTGTCTGAAAACGATATTGTTATTGCATGTTATGTGGGTACCGGATTGGGCAATGCAATTATGATAAACGGGGAGTTGCTTATTGGCCAAAACGGCGTTGCAGGGGAACTCGGGCATATACCTGCCTGGGATTGCGATATTCAATGCTCATGTGGCAAAATTGGATGTGTGGAACCACTTGTGGCGGGTAAATACCTGACCTCCATGCAGAAAGAGCTTTTCCCTGAGACAAGTATTGCGGCGCTTTTTGAAAAACATCACAACGACAGTCGTATTGAAGAGTACATAAGACATTTGGCGTTACCAATCGCAACGGAAATAAATATAATTGATCCGTCTGCTGTAATTTTGGGCGGCGGTGTGATTTCGATGTCTATGTTCCCGAAGGAAAAGTTGATAGACGCCATCAGGTTTTATGCAAGAAAGCCCTTGCCTGAAGCAAACTTGAAATTTGTTTTTTCCGATAACAGTCGTGAAAGTGGCGTTATGGGAGCAGGTATTTATATGTTCAGGCAACTTGAAGAGTAGGTAGAGTATAGAGTAGGTAGAGTATAGAGCAGGTAGAGTATAGAGCAGGTAAAGTTAGAGTAGATAGAGTTTAAAATAGGTGGAGTATTGAGCAAGAAGAGTTTCAATGGGATTAGAACCTGTCTGAAGAGAGGGTGGTTATTATGACTAAAGGTTTAAAGGTTGCTCTACAATTGTACTCAATAAGATATGAGGTAGAAAAAGATTTTGATTCAGCAATAAAAAAGGTCAGGGAAATGGGCTACGATGGCGTAGAGCTTGCCGGGCTTTTTGGCAATACGCCCCAAGATGTACGCAAAATGATTATGGGCGCTGAACTCGATCCAGTCTCCGCACATGTGCCAATTACCGAGCTTGTCAGAGATCCAGCCGGTATAATATCCGATTATAGGCAAATCGGTTGCCAATACATTGCTGTGCCGTGGCTTGACGAACCACGCAGGCCGGGGCATGAAGACTGGGACAAGACAAAAACCGATATATCGAATATTGTGAAGGAATGCGAAAAGCAAAGTATTACATTGCTCTACCATAATCATGATTTCGAATTTGTAAGGACAGGAAAGTCTGAAGAATATGCTTTTGACCAGCTTTATAAAGAAATCCCTGCGTTACAAACCGAAATTGATACATGTTGGGTTAAGATTGCGGGGGAGGATCCAGCAGCTTATATACGTGAATACAAAAGTCGCGCGCCAATTGTTCACCTTAAGGACTTTATACTGACTGGTGAAAAACCGTCGCAAATGTATGAGCTTATTGGCGCAGACAAAACCACTGAAGAAGAAGAAAAAGACGGCAAATTTGAATTTCGCCCATTGGGGCACGGCTTGCAGGACATACATGCGCTCATTGAAGCGGCGGTTTACTCGGGCGCGCGCTGGATTGTTGTGGAACAGGATGAACCAAGTATGGGAAAATCGCCTTTAGAATGCGCGCTTATAAGCATGGAGTACTTATTGGAATATGGAGGCGGTATGTAGTGATGTTATGAATCATACAGGCAAAGTAGTTACGGTTAAGGAGTGAAAAATAATATGAAAATATCTGTGTGTGTAGACGCTTTATTTAAGGGAAAGGATTTTATTGAAAGTGTGCGGGACTTATACGTTGCAGGTGTCCCTGCATTCGAGTTCTGGAGTTGGTGGGATAAAGACCTTCAGTCAATTAAAAATGCCAAAGCTGAAACGGGCATGGAAATAAGCGCGTTTTGCACCAAATTTATAAGCCTTGTGGATAAAAGAGCTCATGACAGCTACCTGGATGGCCTGAAGCAATCCCTACAAGCAGCGAATTCATTAGGCTGTAAGCGCCTAATCAGCCAAACCGGATATGACACAGGTTACCCGCGTGAATATCAACTAAAAACAATGATGAATGGTCTATTAAAATGTCTGCCATATTTGCAGGAAGCAGGGGTTACTTTACTTGTAGAACCGCTAAACTTGCGCATTGACCACGCCGGTTATTTTCTTTCAACCTCAATTGAAGCGTTTTGGCTAATCGAAAGCATAAACAGCCCATATATAAAAGTATTGTTTGACATATATCATCAGCAGGTCACAGAGGGAAATATAATAAACAATATTACGGAAAACATAGATAAAATTGGTCATTTTCACGCAGCGGGTTTACCGGGACGCGCCGAGCTTTTTAACGGCGAATTGAATTATCAGGAAATCTGCCGTTCAATTGACGAAACTGGTTATAATGGCTATTTGGGCCTGGAGTATTTTCCAAAAAAAGATGTTATCAACGGTATAAAAAACGTACTTGCATATATGCTGGAAATATAAAAATGACAATGATATAATAATCCAGTGGTTGGCATAGCACTCATAGCATTCAAAACACGAGTTATCATTAGGTTTTGGGATTATCAAATGATAAAAAAATAGAAAAAGAAAAGAAAAGGAGCTAGAATGTTATGAAAAAAATTGAATTTAGAAGTATTTTAGCCTCGGCATGCGCAGTATTTATTCTGATGGGCGCACTGTCAGGATGTACGCAAACTCAGTCGGGGAGCGAAGCGACAACGCAGGCCGTCACAACAACCGCGGACGCACAAACACCGGCGACTGAATCAGCGAACAGTGGTCCATCCGGTACGATAACCATTTGGAGTTGGGAAGACGAAGCTATTGCGGAGGCTGCCACACAGTTTAACGTTAAATACCCGAATGTTAAGATCGAGTATACGCCTGTCGGGTCCGCTGAGTATCTCCAAAAGCTCCAAACCGCGCTTTCATCGGGCACAGACTTACCGGATGTAGCGTCGTTGGAGATTGACTCCAGAGGCAGGCTATTTACGCTTGATTGCTGGGAAAACCTCGAAAGTGAAGATTATGGCTTTGACAAGTCTCTGATTTTGGATTATCTTATACCGCTAAATACCAATGATAAGGGTGAATTTGTTGGTATTGACTGGCAGGTCTGTGTAGCAGGCATTGCCTATAAACGCGATCTTGCCCGGGAGCATTTTGGTACGGATGATCATGAGGAACTCGGCAAGATTCTCTCCAACTGGGATGCGTATGTAACTGAAGGGATCAGGATAAAAGACGCTACGGGCGGTAAGGTAAAGATGTTTGCGGGCTTAGGCGACATAAACCGCATCGTCTTCAACCAGGTTACAAACCCTATCATTACAGACAATAAAATCGAAATGAGCGCGTTTAAAAACCTATTTGAAATCCAGGCTATGTTACGCGATGCTGGAGTCGTTGGTCAGCTTGATATCTGGTCTCCTGCATGGAGCGCGTCGTTTGGCGACAGTGAGCATATCTTCTATCCCTGCTCGACCCCGATACCGTACTTTATAATCGAACAAAACGCGCCGGAGACAAGAGGGAACTGGGGTATGATTGTGCCTCCCAACGGCGGCTTTAACTGGGGTGGATTATCTCTGGCCATCTCGAAAACATCTAATAACAAGCAAGCTGCATGGGCGTTTATCGAGTGGTTACTGCTTTCCGATGAAGGGGTGAAGTTCAACGATGAGGTTACCCAATACCCTACGCCTCTGAAAGCAAAATACGATGATCCTGCATATGTCTCCGCTCCCAGTGAGTTTTTTGGAGGTCAGGATCTCAAAGATATGTTTTTCAATGTACTTATGCCCTCTATGAAGGTTCGCCCGCTAACTATTTATGACCCTGGGCTTTGGGATATTGTCGGCCTCGAAACCGCGGACCTAAAAAGCAATCCAAACTTGACCGCTGAACAAGCCCTGGAAAAGGCTATAGCTGAAGTAGGCAGTAAAATGCCAGAGCTTGAGATAATACAATAGTGTTTAGACTCAGATAAAAAGGCGGTTCCGGTCTGTTTATAAATGAGGGATCTGATATGGGTAAAAAAAGTCACCTTAACAGAAGTGCGTATTCATTTATTATACCTTTTTTTATTATCTATTTTATGTTCAATTTTTTTCCTGTCGCATACTCCCTGTTTTTGAGTTTTACTGAATGGGACGGGTTGCATGAAATCAAATTTGTAGGGCTTGATAATTATATCCGTTTATTTACAAGTGATCCATATTTTTTAAAATCTATCGGCAATACTCTCATTTTAATGCTCGAATATATCCCACTCTCAGTTGTTTTGGGACTACTTCTTGCAAACGCCCTTTCTAGTGTCTATGTTAAGGGAAAGCGTTTCTTTCAGGTGGTTAACTATTTTCCGTACATTGTAACGCCTGTTGCGGTCGGATTAATATTCCTTATCCTATTTGAAGTAAGTTCAGGCGCCATTAACAGGATCCTTATTACAACAGGGGTTCTGGAAAGAGGTATAGATTGGTTGAATAGAGCCGTTTATGCGCGTATAGTCGTGGGGATAATGCTTGTCTGGAAAAACTTTGGCTACTGCATGATGCTGTACATAGCTGGGATTGCGGCTATATCAACGGAGATATATGAGGCGGGTCGCATTGACGGGGCAAACGCGAGGCAACTTTTCTTCCATATTACACTACCACAGTTAAAACCCATTACGCTGTTTGTGACTACTATCAGTATAATCAACGGTTTTCAATTGTTCGATGAAGTAAAGATTCTTTTTGGCGGATTAACGGTTGGCATGGCTACAATTGGAGGGCCTGACCGTAGCGTTTTGACCGCAGTTTGGAATCTTTATGATACAGCTTTTGGCTTTACTGGAGGAACCCAGCGTTTAGGGTATGGTTCGGCGGTAGCATACGGGATGTTTCTCTTTATCATGCTTGCCGCTGTTATCAACTTTAACGTAAACCATAAGGAGGCCCTTAACGATAATGAATAAGCTTAAATCTGTGTTTTTCACCACACTTATGCTGATTGTTTCAGCAGTAGCGCTTATACCACTTTACATAATGATTATCATGGGAACTCATTCCACGAGAGATATCTTTGCCAGGATCAATCTAATTCCAGGTTCATACTTTATAGAAAATTGCGTTACGGTTTTAAAGAGCGGTTATGCTGTTTATTACTGGAACAGTTTTTATATAGCTGTGCTTACAATTGTGATCTCTGTATTTATAAGTACGATCACCGGATATGCCTTCGCCAAGTTCACTTTCCCGTTCAAGAAGCTCATGTTTGTTTTCATTATTGCGAATATGATGGTTCCTCCTCAGCTCGGCCTTATAGCCTATGTTATGCAAATGAAGGCGATGCGCCTGTTAGACAGTCATATCCCGCTTATAATGGTGTACGCAGCCAGTACATACGGTGTGTTTTTCATGACCCAGTATCTTAAGAAGGCTTTGCCTTATGAAATAATCGAAAGTGCGAGGGTAGAAGGCGCCTCCGAATGGGGGATTTTCTTCCGTATAGCAATCAGGTTCGCCGTGCCCTGTATGAGTACGCTTGCTATTGTTGTGTTCATGTGGTCATGGAACAGCTATTTGCTGCCGTTGGTATTGATTAACAAGCGTGAAGCTTTTACGATCCCGCTTGGCATAGCGACGCTTGGTAACTATTATAGGACTGACTACGGCGCGCAGATATGCGGCCTTATGCTGGGAACTATCCCGTTGATAGTACTTTTTGCCGTCGGTTCTCGCTTTTTTGTAAAGGGGCTGACCGCAGGCGCGGTGAAAGGCTGAGAGAGAAGGAGGAGAAGAGGTTAAATGAAAGAGTGAGTGAGTGGAGAATAACTCGAATGATATAAAAAGTATAGAATATGATGTGATAATGAACAATGATGGTGTGATAATGAACAATGATGGTGTGATAATGAACAATGATGGTGTGATAATGAACAATGATGGTGTGATAATGAACAATGATAATGAGATTATGAACAATGATAATGAGATTATGATTAATTCAGATAGGAGCGGCATTTGTGTTTGAAAGCGCAGTATGGATTCAACCTTCCCAACAAATGGGCCGTGTTTGCCCTATCTTCAGGAAGGATTTTTCTCTGAAGGGAACAGTACTATTGACAGTGCTTACTCTAACCTCTGCAGGGGTCTACGAGGCGCGAATTAACGGGGAGCGGGTTGGTGATTATATACTGGCGCCGGGTTGGACAGTCTACGAACAGCGCCACCAGTACCAATCATACGATGTGACGAAATTAACAAAAAGGGACAACACTCTGACGGTGTTGCTTGGAGAGGGATGGTTCCGCGGACGTTTGGCGGGCTGGGTGGATATTAACAAAGGTAAGCCAAATCTGCCTGCTGCTCTCATTGCCCAACTTGACATTATTTATGAGGACGGTCAGGCGGAAACTATTGTTAGTGATTTGAGCTGGCAAGCGGCGGAAAGTGCTTTGCGCGAGAATGATTTTTATGATGGAGAGTTCTACGATGCCGCGTTTTATGCTGCATACGCTCCAGTGATAGAGTCGCCGGCGGCAAAGGACGCGCTTATACCGCAGGAGGGGGAGAGGATTATAGAACACGAGCGTATTAAGCCGCTTGAATGCTTTTTTACGCCAAAAGGGGAGACGGTGATTGATTTTGGCCAGAACATTACCGGGTATGTGGAATTCACTATAGACGCTGTGGCTGGTGAACGAGTGGAGATTTCACACGCCGAGGTTCTAGACGCCGCCGGAAATTTCTATACTGAAAACTACACCAACGCAAAGGCGAAGCTGATCTATCTCTGCAAAAACGGCAAACAGACACATAAGCCTCCGCTAACATTTTATGGATTCCGATATATCCGAATTGACGAATTTCCGGGAGATCCGGGAAATGTCAATCCGGACGACTTTACGGCGATTGTCGTCCATTCGGATATCAAGCGGACCGGATATCTTCTAAGCTCAAACCCAATGCTCAATCAGTTGTTTTCAAATATCATCTGGGGTCAGAAAGGGAATTTTCTCGATGTGCCGATATGCGGCCCTCAGCGCGACGAGCGACTGGGTTGGACGGGCGATGCTCAGGTCTTTATACGTGCGGCGACCTACAATTTCGACGTGGAAAGATTCTTTGTAAAGTGGCTTAAAGATCTCGCGGCATGTCAGGGGGAAGACGGCTTTGTTCCGGACGTGATTCCGGACGTACTGCAAAATGAATATGCAAACGCCGCGTGGGGTGACGCGGCTTGCATATGTCCATGGGTTATTTATTTGGCTTATGGCAATAAAGAAGTGTTACAAAATCAGTTTGAAAGCATGAAAATGTGGCTGAAATACATCAAAAAAATAACGACGGTGGAAGACTTATGGATTGGTTCAGCGCAAAGATATGGAGACTGGCTGGGCTTAGATTCATTTGTGGGCAGCTACAAGGGAGCGAGTGATTGCGACTTTATTGCGTCAGCTTACTATGCCTATTCCACTTCGCTTGTTATTAAGGCGGGAAAAGCGCTTTCACAGGATGTAAATTGTTATAAGTCTCAGTATGAGCGCGCGGTAAAAGCGTTCCGTGAAAGGTTTCTCGTGTACAGGACACAGACTGAACACGCCATCGCGATATATTTCGATCTTGCTCCTGATCGGCGCTTGACCGGTGACTCCCTTGCGGAAATGATACGTCAAAACGGCGGTAAGTTATCGACAGGTTTTGTTGGAACGCCATACCTGCTGCATGCTCTGAGCAGCACAGGACACGCCGATGTGGCGTACAGCCTGCTTTTGCGGGAAGAATTTCCCTCCTGGCTCTTTTCAGTGAAGAATGGCGCTACTACCGTATGGGAGCATTGGGATAGCATAAATGAAAAAGGGGAGTTTTGGAGTAAGGATATGAACTCATTTAACCATTACGCATATGGCGCAGTTGCTGAATGGGTGTATAGCGTCGCAGCAGGTATCCAAGCTGTGGAAGCTTTTCCAGGGTTTGAAAAGGCAGTAATCGCGCCAAATCCGGATCCGCGTCTTAGTTTTCTGCAAGCGCGCGTCGAAACGAGGCGCGGAGTAATAGAATCGAAGTGGCGATATTTGGCGAACGGAAAGATCCGTTATGAAATTATAACGCCAGTGGATACTGAATTAATTCTGGGAGATAAGACATATACTCTGTCGGCAGGCAGTTATGTGTTTTAAATTTTTTTGCGCCATGCTAATGACTGCCACAGTTGTAACCACCGTTCTGTGTGTTCAGCCATAGTGGTTGTCATCGCGGCGCGCGGACCGAACTCGCAATAATTAATCTAATCTTCGTTGAGGATGAATTCGTTTTGCATTCGTTTTGATAATTGCTTATACATCATGTTAGCTAGACCAAACGAGCCGTTTTTTGCCATTTCCTTGACCATTGCTTCATCCTGCCACTGCTCGTATAAGTCTCTGCCCGGATCCTTGGCTTCTTCCGCCCTGATGATAGTCGCTTTCATCTGTTTGTAAATCATGCCGATCATCATTTCTTCAAATTGGGTGCAGGCGTCTTTCAACTTTTTATCGTCGTTTGCGTTCAAAGCGGCGGTCAGCATATTCTCAAAATTATCATCTGCAGACGCTTCAACGCGGCTTTGAGCTTTAAGGACATCACTCGACAGAGAGCCGATCGACGACGATATAAGATCAGAAACTTTAATTTCCATATTTATGAGCATTCCTTCCTTCGGACACCACAAAACTCCATGGATGTTCTAGATCATTCACCCTTCCTCCCGAAGCTTTTGAACGTCTCCGTTACTATCTCTTAAGGTTGTTGGCAATTCCCAGCATATCATCCGAAGTTGTAATACACTTTGAGTTTATTTCATACGCCCTCTGCGCGACGATGAGGTTTACCATCTCATCTGCGATGTTTACGTTTGACATCTCGAGGTAACCCTGCCTTAATAGGCTCTGCCTTCCGTATTCGTCGTCGGGAAGCGCTTCTCCGGATGCTGAAGTCTGGACGTAAAAGTTGTCGCCGACTGTCTCGAGTCCGTTTCTGTTCTGAAATTTGACTAATTGGATCCTGTATCCCAAATATTCGGTTTCCCCGTCATTATTCGTATATGCTAACTCCCCGTTAGTAGACACAATCAGTCTGGCGGGATCAACATTGATATATATTTCATTTCCCCCGTCGTCAAGCACAGGGAGTCCGTCCGACGTTGTGAGCATCATGCCGTTAGCGGTCAACGACAGTTTAAAGCTGCCGTCCCTTGTGTAAAGATCGCTTCCGTCGGCGGCTCTGACCACATAAAAAGAATCCCCCTGTATGGCAATGTCGAGATAGTTGTCAGTCCTCTCAAAACTGCCCGTCCTGAAAAGCTTTGTCGTTGCGACCGGAACCACGCCGTGTCCGACCTGGAGGTTAACGGGCCGCCCTTGGTCTTCCATCACATACGCGCGCCTCATTGTCTCATATATCAAATCGTGAAATTCAACACGATCGCGCTTGTATCCCACAGTATTAACATTTGCGAGATTGTTTGCGATTACGTCCACATTAAACTGCTGAGCTTTCATCCCAGACGCCGCAGTCCACAGTGATCTCATCATGGCTGTTTACCTCCTGCTTTTTAAGTCCTTATATTTTTAATTTAATTCTTGACTTGAGCATTTTCTATTTAATCTTATTTCCGTCTTACTACTGTCGTCCTTCTGCGCTTACTACCGTCGTCCTTTTGTCATCATTCAGTCTTTCTTCTGTCGCGCTTCAGCCTTACTTCTGTTGTCCCTACACACGTCCGACTTCATTGCAAGCCTTTTCGAGCGTGCCGTCTATGGCGTGAATCATTTTTTGATTTGCTTCATAAGCCCTCATGACAGTTATCATATCAACCATTTCGGTGACCGGGTTCACGTTCGAATGTTCAAGGTAAAACTGCCTCAAAACTCCGTCAAATTCCCTCTCCACGGATTGTTCGGTGGCATAGTAAAGATTATCTCCAGTTTTCCTCAACGTATGAGGATCCTCAAAGCTCGTGATTACTAGCCTGTCAACCAGAACGTCGTTTTGTAATATCTGCCCGTCCATTGTTACAACGAATTCGTCACCAGCAAGGGTTATCCTGCCCCCTTCGCCCATCACAGCGTTCCCGTCAACTGTCATAAGAGTTCCTTCCGGGCTAAGCACAAACGCGCCGTCCCTTGTGTAGCGCACTTCGGTCTCTCCGGTCTGCTCGTTCAGGTATTCAACAGTGAAGAACGAGCGCGCCCTCGACGCGTTGTCTTCTCCTTCGTAATCGTCGATGGCGATATCCAGAGTCTTCTCTGTCCACTCAGACGGCCCGGGGTTGAAAAATATGAAATTTTGGCTGAGATCGGCGCTGAGTTCCGCGGGCCCTACGCGTCCGGTTGGGTTCAGGCGGCTGTGAACGTCGTAGATCCGCCTTATCATTAGCTCAGGAAACGCCTCAAGACAAGCGGTCTCTTTCTTATAACCGTTTGTGTTTATGTTGGCAAGGTTATTTGCGATAACGTCCATTTTTCTGTTATGGGCTAGCATACTCCAGCCGTTTGTGTAAAGTCCTCTGACCATCCAGCGAGTCCTTTCTCAAGTCCCTTTCTGTTCTTTATATCGGCAAGTGAGGAGGATTCATTAATATGTTTTTACTATTTGTGGTATACTTGTTATCAGAGAGGCAAAATCAATTTGCTTCTCTCTGAGAATGACGGAAGAATAAAGAATGGACATAAGAACATAGATGACAGACGGAGTGAAGATATAAACGCCAGACGGAAGGATTAAATAACGGTCGGAAGAATAGATGAAGGAACGATGAAATAAATGGCGTAATGAAGAGATAGACTACAGATATGAAGAAAGGAATCGAAATTATCATGAAGAGCGTCAGCGGAAAACTGATAGAGACATTGCGATCGAAGCGCTGTTTTATATGTGATATGGATGGCGTCATTTATCATGGAAATAATCTGCTTCATGGCGTGCATGAATTTTTACATGAAATTAATAGGTTGGGCATAAACTTTCTATTCCTTACGAACGCCAGCAGCCGTTCGCCAAAAGAACTTCAGCAGAAACTTTCCCGAATGGGCATCGAAATGGATGAATCGAATTTTTATACAAGCGCTCTTGCAACGGCAAGTTTTCTGTCATCGCAGAATCCGGGGTGCAGCGCGTACGTTATAGGAGACGCGGGACTTACAAACGCGCTGTATGACGTAGGGATACATATGGACGAAGTGAGCCCCGACTATGTTGTGGTTGGGGACACAAGGACATATAACTTTGAAAAACTGGAGTCCGCGATTAGACTGGTTCTTGCGGGAGCAAAACTCATCGGAGCAAACTATGATTTGACGGGGCCGACGGAGAGCGGGATAGTACCGGCGACGAGGGCGTTAATAGCGCCGATAGAGATGGCGACGGGGAGGAAGGCATATTATATTGGGAAGCCTAACCCGCTGATGATGCGCACGGCCATGGCAAAACTTAAGTGCAGTCCGGAGGAAACAGTAATAGTGGGTGATAGAATGGACACAGACATTATAGCGGGCATCGAGTCTGAAATAGATACGATCCTTGTTCTGAGCGGCGTTACTGCAAGCGAGGACCTTTCAGCTTTCCCATATAGGCCGGGTTATGTTGTCGAGGATGTAGGCGTCATTGCGGGTATCATGAGTAACATAGCGTCCATTTCCTGAATTCAACTGGCGGCGCCTATAACCTGAGCTATAATCTTGATCTGTCTGGCGGCGCCTATAACCTGAGCTATAATCTTGATCTGTCTGGCGGCGCCTATAACCTGAGCTATAATCTTGATTTATCTGGCGGCGCCTATAACCTGAGCTATAATCTTGATTTGTCTGGCGGCGCCTATTATTTATATCTATTAGGTTGAGCTTATTATTTGAATACTATTTAGCTGCGCTTATTACCTGAGCTTATTACCTGAATTTATCTGGCTGCGTTCTATGACTTCGATATTGTCTAAGGCTACGCCTGTACCGAGGGCGACGCAAGATATTGCGTCTTCCGCAACCACAACGCCAATGCCGGTTTTTTCCTGGAGTAGCTTATCCAATCCATAAATTAAGCTCCCTCCGCCCGTCAGCATAATGCCTCTGTCCGCTATATCCGAGGCGAGTTCGGGCGGCGTTTTTTCGAGCACGCCGTGAACAGCCTCAATAATGCTCGCTATAGGTTCTTCAAGGGCGTCCATGATTTCATATGACGATACAGTTATCGTTTTCGGGAGCCCGGAAACGAGGTTGCGCCCCCGTATGTTCATAACGACTTCCTGAACTCTCTCGTACACCGAACCGATATTGATCTTCAGTTCCTCTGCTGAACGCTCGCCAATCATCACGTTGTGCCTTCTCCGCATATATCTGGAGATCGCCTCGTCAAATTTATCGCCTGCTACTTTGATTGAGTTGCTGACTACGACGCCCCCGAGAGATATGACCGCGATATCGGTTGTGCCGCCGCCCACATCGACAACCATGCTCCCGGCAGGCTTTGAAATATCTATACCGGCGCCGATTGCCGCAGCAATCGGCTCTTCGATCAGGTACGTCTTCTTAGCGCCCGCCTGGATCGACGCGTCGATGACCGCCCGCCGTTCAACCTCTGTGACGCCGCTGGGCACACATACCATAATTCGAGGCTTAAAAAGATATCTGAGCAGCCCTCCGCCGGTTACCTTATTAATGAAATACTTCAACATCCGTTCAGTTATGTCGTAATCAGAGATAACCCCGTCCTGAAGCGGCTTGATAGCCACAATATTGCCGGGGGTTCTTCCAATCATGCTTCTTGCGGCTTCTCCAACCGCTAGCAGTTTATGGGTATTTTTATCAATGGCAACAACGGAAGGTTCTTGAAGGACAATACCTCTTCCCTTTATATAAACGAGCACTGAAGCCGTGCCGAGATCAATTCCAATGTCCTGACGAAAAGGCAAAGCAGACCACCTCTTATCTTTTGTATATTACTGCTCTATATTACAGGTGTACATATGTATATTACTGCTCTATATTACAGGTGTACATAATATTACAGGCGCGCATAATTGCTCTATTGCGCTAAATACAATAACCGTGTTTTCCATATTATCACAGCGCTTTCGCATTTTCAACTAAAAAAGCTGGCTATAGGAAACTAAAAAAGCCTAAAAAAGCTGGCTATAGGAAACTAAAAAAGCCAAAAAAGCCGGCTATAGGAAACTAAAAAAGCCGGTCATAAGAAATAAGAAATCGTGAGTAATTGTAAGAAAATGTAAGAAATCGTAAAAATTCGCAAGAAATCGTAATGTAAGAAATTTTATGAAGCCGTTCTTGTGGCGCCTGCCTTAACGTATCTTCATTTAGTTTTTTTAATATCTTTGCGCGGCGGATGCTGCCCCATATCAAACGTTTTTTCGCTGATGAGGGAACAACGGCAAGAGTTTGATGAATGACAGAGAAAAAGGCAGGATGAATTAACTAAATAAAGTGTACCAATGCGGGCTATCGCCCGCAACCCAACTCGGCTCGGCGAAGCGCGGTTCCCCTCGCCTCACGCGGACGATGTCCGCGCACCGCGCTATTCGCGCGGCGATT
>WRNQ01000005.1 GCA_009776565.1 Synergistaceae bacterium
GATTTTGAGTCAGTTGATGGAGGAGTCGCCATAAGTAAATCAATAATTGATCCGATTGCAATGAAACTTTCGAGCGACATTATTGAAGCTTCCTCCCTTCCATGCTTTAAAGCTGAACTGGAGAGCGGAAAAGCGGCGGCGGTCCGTCGTATATCAGTAAGAGCGTCATTNTTAAAAGTTGCTCAGCCTTCATCACATCTTGAAGATATATTGATTTTGAGTATTATCTCGCCCGACGCCGGAGAATTATTGAAATATGCGCCTTCACTGGATGATTTGGATGACGGCATGTTTACGGTTATACCCATAGTGGGTATACCAGAAAATGAGCAACTCTTCGAGTTGGTGCTGTGCATTAAGGATGGAGGGCGATTTGACCTTGACAAAACCGAAAATGGTCTGGTAGTAGCTCAAATTGCCATATTGGGGAAATCTGGATCCGGCGAATACGTAGCGTTGAACAAAAATACGACAAGCATTCTGACCGGCGGAACTGAGAAGCTTATAGCAACTGCATTCCCTGCTACTATTAAACTTACATGGAGCAGCAGCAACACAAGCGTTGCTACAGTTGACGCTTCAGGACTTGTGACGGGCGTTTCGGACGGCACGACGATTATTACAGTAACGACGGAAGGCGGATATACAGCAAATTGTCTGGTATCAGTTCACACCATACTGCCTCCGCNTCAACCGCAACCGNTAACGGTTTTAGTTGGCNGAACCGTACAGCTTGTNGTACCTGGAGTATCCACTGATATACCCTTTACATGGAGCAGCAGCAACACTGATATAGCGACAGTAAGCGCTTCCGGTCTTGTAACGGGTGTCTCGGCTGGCGCCGTTATTATAACTGCAATAGAAGATGACGTAGGTTATGCCGCGTCCTGGGCGGTAACGATAGCAGCAGTGCCAGACATGAATGGAGTATCGCTGGCGCCGTCTTCGACAAGCATTAAGGTTAAGAGTAAGCAGCAACTCTGGGCGACAATTTTACCTTTAACTGTAATTAACAATACGGGTGTATTATGGAGCAGTTCCAACACAGCTATTGTCACAGTAAGCGATTCCGGACTCATAACNGGCGTTTTGGCTGGCAAAGCAACGATAACTGCAAAGACGAAGGATGAAGTACATTACGCTACGTGCGAAGTAACGGTATTTAACGAATCTGACGGCGGCGGAAACGGAAACGACAGCGGCGGAGGATGCAGCGCGCAGAATTATGGATTGTTTAGCTTTGCGCTAATGTTTGCTCTTACGCTTTTGAAAAAAATGCGCATGCACTAAAAAACCCGGGAGAGCGAACGCCCGTCCGCATTCTTTAGGTTAAAAAATACAAAGTTGTTTGAATATCCACTATTGTGTTTATGATGTAATTTATGGACTCAGAAAATTAGTTGTTTTGGAGCGCCATCAGAAAAACGGGGAGGTGCAATAATGAGCATTGGCTGGGGCGAAGTTCTGGTAGTTTTATTTTTGATATTACTGCTTTTTGGAGGAAAACGTTTACCTGAACTGGCGCGAAGTATGGGACACGCCGTAAATGAATTTAAGCGAGGGCTTAATTCAAGCGTAAAAGATAATGTTGATTCTGGTTCTATAAAGGATAAGGATGAGGACTCTTAAATCACGGAATGCTCGTATATACCCTAACGGGAACGCATTCCTGCTTTAATGGCAAGCGGCGTCACAATGAATGATAATAACAGCTTTTGGACTCATATAGAAGAACTAAGAAGAAGGATAATATTTTTAATAGCTTTATTTGTATCGGGCGCGATTGTTTTTTTCTTTTTTATGGATGGAATAATGAGATTGCTTCAAGCGCCAATGATGGAATACGGAATAAGCCTTTATTACCGGGAACCTCCCGAGAAGTTTTTTACTTATTGCCGGACATCTTTGAGTTGCTCGATGTTTTTATTGATTCCTGCGGCGGGCCTCCAGCTTTATAGTTTTGTTATGCCTGCCCTTATTGGAGATGAAAGGAAACTCTTTTCATCCCTGATGCTGACCGGGATATTCCTTTTTTATGCGGGAGTTACATTTGCCTGGTTTATAATGATACCATTCGTCATCAACTTTTTTATAAATTTTGCCAGTGGAGACGGTATACTGCCCCTTTGGGGAATATCGGACTACATTGGTATAATACTTATGATAATGATAGTAACCGGAATATCTTTTGAATTGCCGATACTTTTATTTGCTCTTTTGAGGTCAGGAGTATTGTCAGTTAAAACAATGGAAGGAAAAAGGCGGTTTTTTGTAGTATTATTTTTTATTGCAGCTGCGATAGTTACCCCGCCGGATGTATTTACACAAATCATTGCCGGATTGATTTTATGGGGGATGTTTGAAACTACGTTAATTATCGCAAAAATACAAAGGAGGAAAAACAATGAATAGACGTGAATTTTTGAAAAAAGTTGCTTATGGAACGAGCGCGGCGGCAATTTCTGTGGCTTTAAATCCTATAAAAATCCTGGCGGGAGAACCAGACGCTTCTTATCCTGATCTCGTCGCGGTGAGGAATGGCGAGCCCGCTCAATTATTTGACAGGGGAATTGAAGCGTTCGGAGGAATCGGAAACTTTGTACGCAAAGGTCAAACTGTTTTAGTTAAGCCCAATATAGCCTGGGCGGTTGAACCTGAAAGAGCTGGTACGACAAATCCGGCGCTGCTAAAGCATGTCATAGAACGTTGTCTGGAAGCGGGAGCAAAGAGTGTCTCTGTTTTTGATAACTCTTGCGACCATTGGCAGGACGCTTACACGAAATCAGAGCTTGAGCGCACTGCTAAGGAAGCAGGCGCCATAGTTGCTCCGGGTCAAGTAGAAGGGCATTTTCAGAAAGTTTCCATACCCGGAGAGGTGTTGAAGGAAGCAAAAGTACACGAGCTTTATTTATCATCCGACGTTGTGATAAACCTGCCAATACTTAAACATCACGGCGGCGCGAAAGTGACCGCCGCTATGAAAAATCTGATGGGAGTAGTTTGGGACAGAAGGTTTTATCACAGATCAGGTCTTGATAATTGTATCGCGGATTTTTGCTTGTTTAAGCGACCGACGCTTAACATAATTGACGCGTATAAAGTGATGATGTCTTCGGGGCCGAGAGGAACCGCTAATTCCAAATATTCTAATCTAAAAATGCTAATTTTTTCAACTGACATAGTTGCTGCTGATGTCGCGGCAGTAAGAACTTTTGGAGCTGAAGTCAGTGACATAAAATACCTGGTGCGCGCCGGCGAGAATGGGGTTGGGAATTTGAATCTGGATGCGCTTAAGATCCAAAGGATAAGTCTATAAATGATACCAATTCGTAATCGTACGTATGCGTTAATGAAGACACTAAGCGATTCGCACAGCTCGTACCTCGCTGGCTCTCTGCTTACGTTATGTTTACTCCCCTTGCGAGACGTAGGTTACGCCATCGCGGCGTGTCGTAAACACCGCCTCGCCTACGTTCGATTTCCAATTGGTATCAAAATTTGATAATTGAATGCAATTGGTCGTGAATTGGTATGAGATTTAATATATTTGTATTCATAAGAAGAATAGTCTCTTGTTTTGCGCTAATATTTATAACGTTAGGTTTTTTTGGTATTACTAACTCTGTGTTTCTTGAACTCTCAGGGCTTCAATTTGGACAGTTTTTCCTTGAAATGTCCGCGAGGACAGTTGTTTTATGCTTTTTGATACTTTTGGCTACTTCTATTTACGGCAGGCTTTATTGTTCGGTATTATGCCCGCTCGGAATTTTTCAGGACTTGGCAGGAGCGGTGAGCAAATTAGTAATAAGGAAAAAATATTCTTTTCATAGACGTTTTAAGTTGTTTCATTATTTGATTTTTAGCCTTATGATAGTGCTTTTTATTCTTGGAATTCCGTCTTTGATGAGCGTTTTAGACCCATATTCGATTTATATAAGAGGCGCATCAAGGCTGCTTGATAATATAACAGGCGCTGTGGCGGATACTATAGCGCCTGTATTGAACAAGTTCAACGTTTATTTTACTTATTCATCGGGCGATATTGACTTTCTACCTGTTTTTATCCTTATTGCGATATTTTTTACGGCGTTTTTCAGGGGAAGGTTATTCTGCAATACGATATGTCCTGTAGGCATGATTTTTGGATGCGTCTCGAAAGCTCCGGCTTTTCGACCTGCTTTTAATGGCAACTGCGTGTCTTGCGGTAAATGCGAAGCCGTTTGTAAAGCCGAATGTATAGGCGTATCGGATAAATATATTGATTTGGGCCGATGCGTTATGTGCGGGAATTGCGCAGCTGTTTGTCCTGTTGCGGCAATGGATTTTGGCAGAAAAAGTATTGCATATGACCATGAAAAACGCGAAATAATGAAAAGTTTTATTTCGATAGCAATTTTTTCCGCGTTACCTTTCCTTAATAACAAAGAATTATTAAAGCGAATACCAATTATGTCCACATTTTCGGGTAAAATAAAGGGTAACGATTTCCCGCAAATTCCGGCAGGCGCGATGTCATGGGCAAGATTAATTGACAAATGCGCCGGTTGTCACGCTTGTATAAAACGTTGTCCTTCAAAAGTGCTTAAACCTGCGGGAGTTCAATATGGCATTGGCGGCCTCCCAAAACCTACGCTAAATTTTGAGAAGAGTTTTTGCCAGTATGACTGTGTCGAATGCGGGCAAGCTTGTCCATTTGGCGCAATAATGCCCATTAGCGCAGAAGAAAAACATAAAATACAAACGGGAATTGCGCGCTATAATCGCGCGCTTTGCGTGATTACTACAAATCAAGAGCGCTGCGGCGCTTGCGCGGAACATTGTCCGACAGGGGCTCTTGAGATGGCCTCCGAAGAGAATGGACATGAACCGATTCCAACTATAAATGAAAAACTTTGCGTAGGCTGCGGAGCGTGTGAGAGCATATGTCCTGTTATCCCCCAAAGAGCAATTACAGTTGAACCGCTGCCCATACATCAGACGGCGGAAGTGCTGGAAATGCAGGATAATATAATTGAAGACACAAACGACGGTTTTGTATTTTAATTAGAAGGAGAGTATAAAAATGGAAAAAATGCGACTTGGCAGAACAGATCTTTTGGTAACCCGCACAAGCTTCGGAGCTTTGCCTATACAGAGAACTACAATGGAAGAAGCAAAAAAAATACTTCTGAAAGCGTATGAAAGCGGTATAAACTTTTACGACACGGCGCGAATGTATACTGACAGCGAAGAAAAAATTGGAAGTGCGCTTTCAAAATACAGACATGATGTTATAATTGCCACCAAAAGCGTAGCGCGTGAGGGCGGAGAACTTATAAAAGATCTCGAATTAAGCTTAAGGGTGCTTAAGACCGATTATATAGATATCTATCAATGTCATTTCTGTAAAGTCCTGCCTCTGCCGGATGACGGCACACAGGTTTACGAGACTTTATTAAAGGTCAAAGAACAAGGGAAAATAAGATTCATCGGTGTTACTTCGCATGATATAAATGTGGTAATGCAAGGAGCTAAGTCGGGCTTATACGATACGGTTCAATATCCTCTTTCATGCCTTTCAGTTGAAAGAGATTTAGATATTATTCCAATATGCAGGGAACATGATGTTGGGCTTATAGCAATGAAGGCCATGTCAGGCGGACTTATACGCAATAGACGAGCCGCTTTTGCTTTTATACGGGCGCACGATATTGTTGTTCCAATCTGGGGAGTTCAGAAAATTGAAGAGCTTGAAGAATGGCTATCTTATGAAAATAATCCTCCAATATTGGATGCAAAGCTATTAGAGGAAATTGAGCTGGAAAAAGCCGAGCTTGGTTCATCGTTTTGCCGTGGTTGCGGATACTGTATGCCTTGCCCTGTGGGTATCCAAATAGCGACTTGTGCGCGCATGAAACATTTTCTTGGCAGAATGCCGACTGAGCTTTATATTACCCCTGAATGGCGGTACAATATGGCTCTTATTGACGAGTGTTTGCATTGTGATTCATGCAAGAACAAGTGTCCTTATAACCTTGATACGCCTGCTTTACTTGCCGAAAATAATAAATTCTATAATGAGTTTATAGCATGCAGAGATTCAAAGATGAATGCTGATTGGAGCGATAAGCGATGATGGAAAGGGTTATTGATACAAACTCATTACAGACATATCTGTTTTCGCTGATACCAACTAAAAAGGTATGTGTACGCGAAAATGATGATGGTATTATTAATCTGATACCCGTCAGAGAGCCGCAGACTGTAGGTTTAATCAATGTCGGCGATTTTATGAAGCGTAAACGTGACGGTCAGTTGCCGGAATGTATTTCTGAGATTTTTGGAATGTTCTCTTCCAGTAATGATGATACGCTTGATAAATTTATGGAACGCAGACATGCCGATAAGGAGCTTGATTTATGATAAACGCTTACGTTCTTGACGCTTGTGCTGTCACTGCTATTGTGAATGGTGAAAATGGAGGCGAAGTTGTCGGGGCTGTAATTGAAGCTGCCTATAATGGTAGGGCAAGGGTTATGATGAATATAATAAACCTTCTCGAAGTCTATTACGATAAGTTACGCAGTCTTGGAAAGTCAGAAGCTGATAAACTAATTGCTGTTATTAAAAAGCAACCTATCGTAATTGTGTCAGAAATTAGCGCTTCTGTATTTGTTGAAGCGGGACGTATCAAAGCCAATTATAGAATTTCGCTTGCGGATTCGATAGCTATTGCGGAAGCGCTTACTTCAGGAGCAATACTGGTAACATCTGACCACCACGAAATGGATGAAGTAGAAGCGAATGAGAATATTAAATTTCTTTGGATTCGATAATTGTGCCAACGATTTTCAAACTCATAAAAGAGATAGGAGATTAATTTATGAAACGTCGTAATGTAAACCTGGAAAAAGCGTACAGTCCTGAAGGAATAGAACAAAAATGGTACGCCTACTGGATGAGTAAAGATTTTTTTCTTGCAAAGTGCTTTGACTCACCGGAAGACGGCGCCCCATCTTCAAAAGGGCACTTTTCAATTGTTATCCCTCCGCCTAATGTTACCGGTTCACTGCATATGGGACACGCTTTTAACAATACCTTTCAGGATATACTTTGCCGAACACGGAGAATGCAGGGTTATGACGTATTATGGCTTCCGGGGACAGATCACGCTGGGATAGCCACTCAAAACGTTGTGGAAAGGGAAATAGAGAAGAGCGGCGCTACGCGTCATTCTCTCGGCAGGGAAAAATTTGTACAAAAAGTTTGGGAATGGAAAGAGCTATATGGAAACCGGATAATAACTCAAATGAAGCGGCTTGGAAATTCCTGCGACTGGCGCCGTGAAAGATTTACTCTTGACGAAGGTCTTTCCCGGGCTGTTCGCGAAGTTTTTGTAAAGCTATATAAAAAAGACCTTATATACAAAGGCAAATATATAATAAACTGGTGCTCACGATGCAATACCGCATTATCAGACCTCGAAGTGGATCATGAAGATAAGAGCGGTAAATTTTATTATGTAAAGTATCCGTTCGCTGATGGAATGGACAGCGAAGAGGACGGCATTATTATTTCAACTACAAGACCGGAAACTATTCTTGGAGATGTCGCCGTAGCCGTTCATCCAAGATCGGAAAACAGCCGGTTCATTGGTCGCAAAGTAAAAGCGCCGCTCTCAGATAGGATAATTCCGATAATTGAGGATAACATGGTTGACCCTGAATTTGGAACAGGCTGTGTAAAAATAACCCCCGCTCATGACCTGACCGATTATATTATTGGGAAAAAGCATGATCTTCCGCAGCTTCAGGTCATAGACAGCGATGGGAAAATGAATGAGAACGCCCTTTGTTATCAGGGGCTTACTATTGAGGAAGCTCGTAAAGCAACTTCAGAAGATATAGACAAACTCGGACTAATGGTAAAGGTAGAAGAAATTGTTCATTCTATAGGACATTGCCAAAGGTGCCGCACAATAGTAGAACCATATTTGTCAGAACAATGGTTTGTCCGCGCAAAACCACTTGCCGACAGAGGAATAAAAGCTGTTAAGGACGGGCTCATAAAGTGGTTCCCGGAGCAGTGGGAAAAGACTTATTTCCAATGGATGGAAAATATCCGCGATTGGTGCATATCCAGACAACTTTGGTGGGGACACCGAATTCCCGCCTGGTATTGCGATGAATGTGGACATATCTCAGTTTGCGAAAATGACCCTGCCGTATGTGAAAAATGTGGGAGCGTTAATATAGTTCAGGACGAAGATGTACTGGATACATGGTTCAGCAGCGCCCTATGGCCTTTTTCAACAATGGGGTGGCCGGAAGATACTCCGGACCTGAGATACTATTACCCCACGTCTTTAATGGTCACCGGTTTCGATATTATTTTCTTTTGGGTTGCGAGAATGATAATGATGGGTTTGGAGTTCATGGATGAAGAACCTTTTAAGGATGTGTATATCCATTCGCTTATCCGCGACGAAAAGGGCCGCAAAATGAGTAAATCAACCGGAAATGCAATCGACCCGCTTGATATGATAGATAAATATGGCGCCGATGGGCTCAGGATGGCGCTTGCAGCGCTCTCAACCCAAGGCAGGGACATTCTTTTAAGCAGTTCAAAGATAGAGACATTTCGTTTCTTCATGAATAAGCTATGGAATGCCGCCCGCTTCGCGCTCTTAAATCTTGACGACGATAAAAAAGAAATAATAATAACAGATCTTTATTTACATGACCGTTGGATACTTGACAGGACGCAGAATGTAATAGAAAATACAACAAAGCTGATTGACGAATATAATATTGGGGAAGCAGCCCGGTTACTTTATGATTTTGTATGGGGAGATATATGCGACTGGTATCTTGAAATGGCAAAACCGTCACTTCACGGAGATGAAGGGGATGTACGCGCGCAAGCTTCTCAAGCTGTTCTCGAATATGTTTTTCATAGTGCGCTGCTTTTGTTGCATCCATTTATTCCATTTATAACCGAGGAGCTTTGGGACGCTTTTGGATATGGGGAAAGCAGGGGCGGAAAATCAATTGTAATATCCGAATGGCCTGCGGTTGATGAAAAAATGCGCTTCTATAGTTCAAAGAATGAAATGATGTACTTTCAGGAAACTGTCAGAGCAATAAGGAACCTTAGGGCAGAAGCCGGATTGACTCCGCAGCAGCAGGTAAACATTGTATATATTCAAACCGAAAATAATGAATATGCTGATATTCTGGCTTCAAATTTGTCTCAAATAATTATGCTATGTAAAGTAAAGGATATAGAATTTATAAAACGCGACCTGGACGAAAAGAAAACGAATGGATGTTTATCTGTAGTTATGGCATTTGCCGAAATAAATCTCTTCGTTGGCGATATTCTTGATATTGGTTCAGAGATTGTGCGTCTGGAAAAAGATATGGGTGAACTTCAAAAGAATCTTTCGGTGAACCTTGCTAAACTTGGCAATGAAAGTTTTATCAAACGCGCTCCGGTTGAAGTTGTGGAACAGGAAAGAGCGAGAAGTTTGGAAGCGGAAGCCCGGATATCGCGGATAAAAAGAAATATAGAAAACCTTAAACGCGCGTGAATTTAATGCAAAACAATTCTTTTACTGAATTTGAGAGGCTTATAACAGAAAACTCAAGTCCGGGTATAAGACCTGGGCTTGAGCGAGTTGAAAAGCTTTTAAAAATCCTGGGAAATCCTCAGGATAAATTTCCTGCCATTCATGTTGTAGGAACAAATGGTAAAGGATCGACAGCGGCATTTACAAATTCGATACTTGTCAAATCCGGCTATAAGACGGCTCTTTATACAAGCCCTCATTTAATGAGTCCTGAAGAAAGATTACTTATAAACGGAAGTCCTCTTTGCGAGGAGGAATGGCTTGATTGCGCAACGCAAGTAGTTGAAGTTATCCGGAATGATAGTTATTTATTAAACGATCCACCTTCATATTTTGAAGTTTTAACCGCAGTAGCTTTTAAGCTTATTGAAAAGCATGAAGTTGACGCAGCGGTAATTGAGGCGGGATTAGGAGGCAGATTAGACGCTACCAATACACTGGGCGATGTTATAGTTTCCGTTATTGCATCTATTTCAATGGATCATACCGAATACCTTGGAGATACAATAGAAAAAATTGCGTTTGAGAAGTTTTCTGTAGTGCGCGACCCTCAAAATGCTGTTTATCTTGGTGATAACGAATCATTGTACAAGCATTTTCAAGGTAATATCTTAATGCGGGATGCGCGCTTTAAAGTGAATAGCATCTCAATTAATGGAAACTGTTATGACATGGCCTGGAAGCAATATCAATTCAAAGAGCTTAAAACCAGTCTTATAGGCGAGTTTCAAATTTATAACAGCGCCCTTGCTGTAGTTGCGGCTCTTATTGCTTCTGCCAGACTACCGGAAGTTAATGAAAGCTCAATTAGAGACGGGCTCAATAAAGCGGTTTGGATTGGCAGGATGGAACTTATTCCATACGATTCGGGCAGTAAATATATTCTTATGGACGGTGGGCACAACGAAGACGGCGTCTCTAAATTTGTCGGGAGCGTAGCAAAAATTTTCGGGTTTAGCTTTAAAAAAGCTATAATATATGCCGCTATGAAGGATAAAGATTTACCCGGCTGNTTGTCTCACATAAATAAATTACGTGCGCCGATATACCTTACAGAAGTTCCAAATAATGAAAGAAGCGCCACAATCNATNATTTAGANGCCATAGCAGGAAAATTTGATTGGGTAGGGGTTTCGTGTTTTAAAAATCCTTTGGAAGCAATTGACGCTGCAATGAAAGATAATGACTTGGTAATAATTTGCGGAAGCTTATACTTTGTTGGATATATTCGCTCAAAAATACTAAAAGAGGGTAAATGAATGAAACGTATAGCCGTATTGACAAGCGGAGGAGATGCTCCAGGCATGAATGCAGCAGTAAGAGCAGTTGCTCGTACTACTCTTTACAATGGGAAAGAGTGTTTTGGAGTTATGCGAGGCTATGAAGGTCTCATAGACGGTGATTTCATATTATTGGACAGAGCTGCGGTTGGAGGGATAATACATCGCGGAGGCACAATTCTCAGGACCGCGAGAAGCCCAAGGTTCATGGAAAAAGAAGGCAGGCAGCAAGCTATTGATAAAATGACGGAAGCGGGAATTGAAGGACTTGTGGTAATTGGAGGAGAGGGATCTTATAGAGGCGCAAAAGAGCTTGACTCTTTGGGATTTCCTGTTATTGGGATCCCGGGTACTATTGACAATGATATTTCAGGGACTGACGAAAGCATTGGTTTTGATACTGCTGTTAATACGGCTTTAGAAGCCGTTATTAGGCTACGCGATACTGCAAGCAGCCATGACAGACTTTTCATCGTTGAAGTTATGGGGCGTAACGCTGGATTCGTGGCGTTGGAAGTTGCTGTTGCCTCAGGAGCGGAATATGTAGTGGTTCCCGAGCTGCCTTTGAGTATTGGGCGTTTGTGTGAGCACCTTAATTACTCTCATAGAAACAAAAAGAGCCATACTCTGATAATTCTTGCCGAAGGAGTTATGTCAGCGGCGGAAATGCGCTCGAAACTCAGTGATACCGGAGGCTATGAATCCCGCGTGACGGTTCTTGGATATATCCAACGCGGAGGGACGCCTACAGCAAAGGATACTATTCTGGCTTCAAGATTTGGAGCATATGCCGCTGAATGCCTTTTCCTGGGGAAATCGGGATTCATGGTCGGGAACATTAATAACAGATTAGTTTTATCTCCGCTTGAGCGAGCTTGGACAGAGCATAAGGAACTTAACACGGAACTAATGGGTTTAGTTGAAAAACTGAGCGTATAAGATTTTTCCATGTATTTCCAACTATTTATATGCAATCAAAAGATTCGTCAACCGGGGGATTTGCATTAATGTCTTATAAGAAGTATTCTTTTTTTGCTGTAGCTATAATTTGTACTTTTACACTGTTGTTTATTTCAGTTTTACTTGTTTACTATTATATAAATATACCAAGCGACACAATAATTATTCAAAACGTAGTATTAAGTGATGAAATAGAGAATAAATCCCGTTTGACCGGCACGATTTCCCGTTTTTCCTATGGTACCCGTCAAATGTTCGTATTTTTTGACTTCGAAAAAGCTCAAGTTGGGGATAGTATTACGTTGCGTTGGTACTATGGAGATAAAGAAATAAGAAGCGACGTTTATAAACTTGATGAAACTTCGGGTTACAGGGTTTTTTGTTTGTTGAAAGAGGATGGTTCTTTATTGCCCAGAGGCGCTTATTCATTAAAAATTATGCAGGGCGATAAAGCGGTGATTCCGGAATATGTGTTTAATATATTCTAGATGGGTGGAAATGAAATGTGTAATGCTTTAATTTAGGGGGATTTTATTAATGACCAAAATGGACAACAGATACTCATATAGTTTCCTCACATCACAACTCATGACTGATCTCCGGAAAATAGCTAAAGAAATCGGGATTAGTTCTCAATTAACCTCACGCAAAGCGAAAAATGATTTGATATTAATTATTTTAAAAGAACAAGCGGAAAGTTTGGGTTATCGTTTTGGTGGAGGGACTCTTGAAATTTTGCCGGAAGGATTTGGTTTTTTACGCCCAAACGGACTACTGCCAAGCGATAATGATGTTTATTTATCAGTTTCTCAAATCAGGCGTTTTTTACTTCGTAATGGGGACGTTGTTTTTGGACTGATTCGCCAGCCAAGGGAGCAGGAACACTATTCCGCGCTTCTTCGGGTTGACACAGTAAATTTTTCAGATCCGGATTCATCTCGTAAGCGACCTCTTTTTAGCGCACTAACCCCAATATTTCCAAATATTCCAATAAAGTTAGAAACTAATTCTGAAGAAACAGCAATGAGATTAATGGATATGTTCTCTCCAATTGGCTTTGGACAGAGAGCTCTTATTGTTTCGCCGCCTAAAGCCGGTAAAACAACCATATTAAAGCGCATAGCCAATGCAATTTCAGTCAACCATACAGACGCTATATTGATGGTGCTTTTAATTGATGAAAGACCGGAAGAAGTTACGGACATGTCGCGCTCTGTAGACGCGGAAATAATAGCTTCTACTTTTGACAGACCTGCCGAGGAGCATATCAGGGTTGCTAATCTTGCATTGGAGAAAGCGAAGCGTCTGGCGGAGTCAAAAAAAGATGTAGTTATACTTTTGGATTCTATTACAAGGCTTGCAAGAGCTTCTAACATGACAGTTCCTCCGTCTGGCCGGACACTTTCGGGAGGATTGGATACGGCCGCACTTTATTTTCCCAAAAAATTTTTTGGCGCCGCCAGAAACTTTGATGAAGGCGGAAGTCTCACGATTATTGGCACTTCTTTGGTGGAAACCGGCAGCCGGATGGATGATATAATATACGAGGAATTTAAAGGGACAGGAAATATGGAACTTCATCTTTCGCGTAAACTTGCAGAACAAAGAACATTTCCTGCTATAGATATTACAAAGTCGGGGACAAGACGTGAAGAACTTTTGATCCCGGAAAATAATCTTGCAAGAATATGGATGATAAGGAAAAGAATTGTTAGTGTTGACGAATCGGGGGCGCTCAATTTAGTTCTTGACAGACTAAGACAAACTCAGAACAATGAAGACTTTATAGCATCAATAAAGATGCCGCCTTCGTAGACAATACTCGTGTTTTACTTTATGATATAATTACTCCGTGTCAATGGGAGGGGATGTTTGTTTGAGATATAATAAACCGAATCGTTCCAGCTTTTATGTGGTAATTTTATGCATGTTCTTTATTTCTGTATCCTTGTTAATATATGCAGAAGGACGTTCAGTATTCCATGAAGATGAATTAGACGATACAGATTCATTATATTCCGGGTTTATTGCAGTAGAATTTTCAGATGTATCTCCTGTAACACTTATGAGTTCTTTTCTTTCAATAACAAAAGCTTACGCTAATCAGGAAGATGAAGATAAAACCCTTGAAATCCCGTATCTTATTGAACTGGATGCTTTATTGCCTGATGACGATTTGTTCAGTTCAATTGAACTGAGCACTTCTGATGATTGGTCTGTTCTTCCAAACGATATGACTATTTCTGATATAGAAGTGCCTAATGATGATTTGTTACTGCTTGAGAGAACTAATTTCTGGAAAGAATATGTGGTACAGCAAAAAGAAACATTGTCGGATATATCAATGAAGTTTAACGGCATATCAATTCAAGACATAGTGCGCGCAAACGAATTAAAGAACCCGAACCAACTTAAGGAAAAACAAATATTATTAGTGCCATTGCATGAGGAATTCATTGAGGAGACCCTTGAAGAGGTAAGAATAAGAAAAGCGCGGGTAGCAGCTTTAAAAGAGGCGATTATCCCACTTGAAATAAAGAATTATACTGTTCAAGAAGGAGATAGTTTATGGTCTATAGCAAATTCTATGAACGTAGAGGTTGATACGCTAATAGGATGCAATACTATTGGCAATGTTTTACATCCAAAAGTAGTTTTACGTATTCCAAACCAGGATGGCATTTTTTATAAGATAAAGTCAGGAGATACTGTTGAAAAAATAGCTGCTTTATATAAAGTGCAGGTTGACAGGATTAAAAATGTAAATCCTACGTTGGAATTGTCGTCTCTTAAACCAGGATCAGAATTGTTTATTCCGGGCGCCCGCATAGAGGCTGCCAGCCCAAAAGAAGAGAAGAGCAATAAAACGGCAGGCAAAACAAACACTCGTAATCAGAGTTCTAAATCAGGTAAAAGTAACGTAAAAGATAGCAGTTTCGGCAGTTTCAGATGGCCGGTTGCCGGCAAGATATCGAGCCCGTTTGGTTGGAGGCGTCATCCGATTACACGCAGGAATGATTTCCATTCTGCCCTTGATATAAGAGCTGCGCGCGGCACGCCAATTAAGGCAAGTAACGGCGGACAAGTGGCATATGCCGGCTGGATGAGCGGATATGGTAAAGTTGTTGTCGTTCAGCATTCAAATGGATACTCTACATTGTATGGACATTGCTCATCCATTTCAGTAAATAAAGGGCAATATGTTTCTGCGGGTGAAGTTATTGGTCGGGTTGGATCTACAGGGCGCGCTACGGGACCGCATGTCCATTTCGAGTTACGCCAGGGAAATCGCCCAGTTAACCCTTTACAATACTTAAGATAGACGTACATTTCTACGTTGGGACAAAGCGGCTTCGGAGGAGCGCGCAAGCGATATATTTTATACAACTTGCCGTAAGCAGGTATACAGAACAAGGAGGCAGGCAGGCGTTATTTTGCTCCTCCAGAAATGACTTTTAATTGGAATATTATTGTTGGGGCTATAATAAAAGTGGGCGGGGATGTCCTTACAATTTGTGTAAACGGCTTCATCACAATATGTAGCGGATGATTCTGGAACTTTTGTTGTTGCTCTTTTTTTTGGAGGGCTATATGGTCAAGTATGTTTTTATTACAGGCGGAGTTGTTTCCTCACTTGGAAAAGGGATTGTAGCAGCTTCTCTCGGGACTTTGTTAAAAAAGCGCGGTTACAATGTTTCTATAATTAAACTGGATCCGTATTTGAACGTTGATGCCGGAACAATGAATCCATTCCAGCATGGAGAGATATTTGTTACGGATGATGGAGCGGAAACTGATCTGGACTTGGGGCATTATGAAAGGTTTATTGATGAGTCTTTATCTAAAAATAACAGTATAACTACGGGGAAAATATATTCAGCAGTAATAGCTAAAGAGCGTGAAGGCGCATATCTTGGAGATACTGTTCAAGTAATTCCGCATATTACTAATGAGATACAGGAATGTATTATACAGAGCGGAGAGAGTAAAGATATTGTAATAGCGGAAATAGGCGGCACGGTCGGAGATATAGAAGGGTTACCTTATCTTGAAGCTATACGCCAAATGTCTAACAGAGTCGGTCGTGAAAATGTCCTTTATTGCCATGTCACTTTAATTCCGTGGCTTGATGCAGCTAAAGAACTGAAAACAAAACCCACTCAGCATAGCGTTCAAGAACTTAGGAGGATAGGGATTTTACCTCATATAATAGTATGCAGGTCACATTTTTCTATGGATGAAGGCATGCGCGATAAATTAGCGCTTTTTTGCACGGTTCCAAAAGAAGCAATCATAGAATCT
Organism: Synergistaceae bacterium; assembly: GCA_009776565.1. The sequence continues at coordinate 16,153 of WRNQ01000005.1, forward strand.
CTGGATCAGAACACAATATATTCTATTCCGATTAGTCTTTATGAACAAAAATTAGATATTCTTGTCATGAAGTTGTTGTCCTTAAAAAAAGAAAAAGAACCGGATTTAAAGGATTGGAAACTGGTAATAGAAAGATTTACAACTGCTCCTGAAGAAGTTAAAATTGCTCTTGTCGGGAAATATATTAACCATAAAGATGCGTACTTGAGCGTAGTTGAGGCTCTGTATCACGCGGGGGTACATTGTAACGTGCGGATTAAAGTAGAAGCAATAGAATCGGAAAATCTGGAGATTCATGATATACACAACATATTATCGTCAGTTGATGGGGTAATTATTCCGGGAGGTTTTGGAGAAAGAGGCGTTAATGGAAAAATAAATGCCGTTAAATATGCAAGGGAAAACCTTATCCCTATATTTGGGATTTGTTTGGGAATGCAGGTGATGGTTATAGAATATGCCCGGAATGTTTGTAATTTAGCCGGCGCTAACAGTTCTGAAATAGAGCCTGCTTCCATTAACCCTGTGGTTCATTATATGAAAGAACAGGCTGGAATAGACAAATTGGGCGCTACGATGAGACTGGGCGCCTGGGGTTGTGATGTATTCCGGGACACTATTGCTTTTGACGCGTATCGCACTGAACATATCAGCGAAAGACACCGGCATCGTTATGAAATTAATAATGATTATCGTAATCGCCTTGAAGAAGCGGGAATGGTAGTATCAGGGGAATGCTCCGAAAGAAATTTAATAGAGATAATAGAAATCAAGAATCATCCCTGGTCTCTTGGAGTGCAGTTTCATCCTGAATTGAAATCGAGACCAATCAGAGCTCACCCGCTATTTATCAGTTTTATTGAGGCAACTATTAAAAGAAAAAAAGGAGAACTATAATATGAAAGTAAAAATAATATTGTTATTGATTTTTATTCAGTTTGTTTTGGTTTCATCAGCATATTCTGCGGAGGATACAGGCTCTACTATTGCACAAATGGATCAGGCTGAAATTATTATATATGGAGAAAGCAGACGCGGAGGTTTAATAGACAGACTAAACGAATTAGAGAGAGTTCTTTTTGGAAGAAGCCTTCCGGGTACTTTATCTGAAAGACAAATGCAATTGGTTAGTTTTATTAAAACCGGCAATGCAGATCAGCCATCGTTGTTATTTAAATTGGGAGTGGCCGAATGGGCAGTTTCTCAATCAATTCAGCCTTTTCTACCTGCGCTAGGACGTTTGCAGAAACTTGAGCAGGAATTAGACGACGCGATTCAGGAAGGGCGACCAATTGCAATGCGTGTAGAACGTATTTTATCGTTGCTTTTTACAGATATTGTCACTCAAACCGAAATTGAAGTTTCCAGCGACAAAGTTATAAGGGCAAAAATTCTTGAAGACATAGGTCCCGGCAAATCCAGAAAAGGTGATAGTGTTAAAATTGAGCTTATGGAAGATTTTATAATAGATAATTTCCTTATAGCGCCTAGAGGGAGCCGTATAGTGTCCGAAATAGCAAGCGTTACAAGACCGGGAGCTTTTGGCAGGGCTGGTGAAGTGCGACTTGAGTTTAAATACCTTCAAATACTTGGGCCGGAAGAACCTAAAGTAAAACTTGCAGATGATAAAAAACTTGGCGGAACCGGAGAAAAAAATATAGTGGCGGCAGTTGGGTCAAGTATGATTGGCGCTGCTTTGTTGGGTCCATTAGGGCTGGCGACAGGATTGCTTATAAGAGGGGACAGTCTGGATGTTAACGCGGAAACCCAGTTTTACGTTCAGCAGGCTGAAGGCGCCAGAATGTCGGTATTTCCTATTCCGGCAAGCTTAAATAGAAATGCTGATCAGAGCGATAGAGTTGACGCCGATGATTCGGATGAAATAATCATCCTTGATAATCCTTAAAGTTTTATGTAAAATTTGGCGATGAAAATTAAATCAAGTCGTCACTGTTTAAAAAGATTTTGCAGTATTATATTTATACTCGCGTTCTTTTTTTCGGCGTTTGCATGGGCTTCCCCGATTGAAGACGTTGTTACCTCTCTTGAAAATTGGACGTCATTTCATTGGGGCAAGGATTGCTTCATTTGGATAGTGCACTATTCAGATGAAATTATTGGTCCATGGGTCGATACGGAAGCAATGAGAGCCGGCTTTAATGAGAAACAAAAAGATGAGTATAGTAAAGCTTTTATATCAGAACTTCGTTTGGATGAAGCTGAGCCGTTTCTTGTTTCAATATATGCTTTCGGGCAAAATCCGCTTGAGTTCAGACCATTTGGAGATAATATATCTTTAATAAATTCCGATGGAGACAGATTCAAACCGATAAGCTACGAAAGGGTGTTTGATAATCCAATTTCAGGAATGGTTCAAGGGCTGGTGTTTTTTAAAAAGCAATCAAATAAGAATTTTACTTTGTCGTTGCGAGGGACAGGAGTATTTGATGAAAGGATTTTTTCATTCCAGAATCAAGATAGGAATGTAGTTTATGAAAGTCCTCCAATTATTGCTTCCAACCCAAGGCAAGAAGACCTTATTGTTATAGATATGCCGCCAATACGACCTCCGGCCAGGGAAGAGATTAAAAAGGAAGAAGATTTAGAAGTTATTCCTATAGTAATAGAAGACAATTTCAAAATTGAAGACTCGCCTGCTTCTATCGACAATGTGATTGATAATCAAATTAAACAAGATAGTAATAATTTGTATATCTCCAAGGAAAAGGCGCTGCAAAATTTTATAAATTCCTGGATAGCGAATGATATTCCGGCTATGTATGATATGCTTTCAGCAGAAACACGTAAAATGTATTCGTTAGCATCTTTTGAAAAAGAGGTTAGAAAATCGGCTGATTTCAGAAGAGGATTACTTAGCGGGTATAAAATAGACTGGGTTGGGGAAGAAAGGGCAAGAGTAACAACGACAAAAAGGTTGTTGGTAATGAGAACTCTGATAAACAGGACTTTGGGAGTTGTTAGAATAGGTAAGGAATGGTTAATTGTCTGGTAAAACATATATAAAAAAAATAAATAAGATCCTTATATGGGGAGTTACAATATCATTTGTAATAATGATAATAATTTATTTAATGCATGATGTAAAATTGAATATAGAAACAGCTAAACTTGGTTTAAATAACGCCCCAGAAATCAGGATAGAAAATATTAAATTTGAACGCGATATGTTTGGATCTCTTTGGAAAATCAGTATTCCAAGCCTTGAAAGGCAAAAAGAAGTTGTGAAAATAGTATCCATTGATATTTTCAGGGAGTTTCCAAATGGTGACGCCTGGGAAATTACCGGATACAATGGAGAATATATAGAAAGCTCTGAAACGGCTACACTTAATGATATTTCAGGTCATTTGGTTGTAGATGGTCGTGCTTACGAAATATATGCGCCTGAAGCTTCATGGGAAAAAAGCGGTGATTACGTAGTACTTTCAAAAGGAGCTGCAGTAAACGGAGAATTCGGCAGTATGTCAGCCGATAGAGCTAATATTGAAGCCGGTAATTTACTTACTATTGAAGGAGGAGAAATTGTTTGGAACTTTTCAAGCTACGACACAAGATAATTGTTTTATTTGTCATTATATTTATGAATATTCTTTTCCTTTTTAATACTTCAGAAGCTGGAGAAAGAACAGTCGAATTAGATGCTGATAAAATAACGTATGATGATATCACCGGCACTGCTACAGCGGAGGGCAACGCCTTGCTATCGTATGGAGACGTTAGAATTTTAGCTGAACGGATTGATTATGATGATGAAGCCGGAAAAGTTGTCGCTTCATCAATTCCTGATAAAGGAGTAGTATTGAGTAACGGCAGGCAAGCGCTTACCGGTGATCAGTTGCTTTACGATATTAATACTTCCGAAGGGGTTCTGACAGGGGCAAAAAGCACAGTAATAGTTAATGGTAAGGCGGTTTTTATCAAGGGAGAGAATCTTGAAGCAATACCTTATGATTTGGCGGTGGATAGAAAACTTATAAGCAGCAAAAGCAGCTTTGATGGGGATTATGTTATTAAATGGGATAATGTTTCCATAACTACATGCAATCTTGAGCATCCGCATTATCGCCTGGAAGCTAAAAGGTTTATTTTTACTCCGCAGCACAAGATAGTCGTAAAAAGACCTCGTTTATATCTTGGTGAGAAGTACATTTTTACATATCCTTTTGATTATATAATAAACGTAAACAGGCAAAGAAGCGTTGAAACGGCTATTTTCCCAAATATCGCATATCAGAGTTCCAAAGGGACTGGAATTGGTTTTTCAGGTCCTATAGCGTGGGAAACAGGCAGTATAAACTTTGGCTTATTATATTGGGGCGATATAGGTTTTGAGTGGAATGTAGCTTTAGAGCAAAGGATAGGAAAAGACTTTACATTTTGGGGCGAATTGGACTATTCCTGGGACAGAATGTGGGAAGATAGAAAATACCGGCCTGAATTATCCTTTAGATATGACCAACCTTATTGGTTTGTTCAATTGAACTGGAGAAGAAACCAATATCTCGAAATTCAAAAAAATGCTGATTATCAATACAGAGGGCAGCTGGATTCTGAACCGGAAATTACAGTTGGATCTCCCTGGCTCCAGGAAGGCGGCGGTTGGTACCGCGTTTCGGCAATGTGGGGGAAATATAGGGCTTCAACTGTTTTAGACAGCGGAATTGAGGAAACTGAGCCATGGAGAAACCGTTTCAAAATTGCAGCCGAAACTTATTATGAAACGCAAATTGAACAAGTTACCCCATTCGTGATCCTTAACGCGGCTTCTATGCTTTACGAAGAGGATAAGAGGCAGGACGTCATAAGCGCAATTTTTGGATTGCGATATAATCTTGGAGATTTGAAACTTGGAACTGCGTACGCCAGGAATTGGGTTTCCGGAGAAACTACTATGAGTTGGGACCAGGAATTTGAAAATGAAATAATTTATCAGATGCTGGAAATTCCGTTTGGAAAGTATTTATCACTTAGTATCCTTGGCGGTTATGATCTTAAGTCTTCATTTCTTGAGGAAATGAATTATACGTTGCGCTATTTGAACGATTGTATGTTATGGGAGCTAACATACAGAAACGATCGTAATTTTGGAGGAGAGAATAAAGTATATTTCAGTATTGGCTTTACAGGTACGGGAGTAGAATTGAAAAACAAAGAGATTTACGATCCTTTTGTTTCACCCGTATCACAGAATTCTGGTAAAAAATAATTGTTGTACATACAAATATGCCAAAATGTAATTTGGGGGCTGTAATAAACACACGTCATACCCAATGCACGGCGCAACGAGCGCACAAAATAATAAACTTCGTGGAATGTGTTGCGCTGATTCCACGAATCTCAACAGTATACTGTGGTTACGTTAAATGTCGTTATGGGTTTTGTACAGCCTTACTCCGTTGCTGAAATGTCAATTATTTTAAGTCTTCTGACGCCACGAGGCGTTTTAACATCGACCTTTTCACCAACTCCTCGTCCAAGTAAGGATTGCCCTATCGGACTGTGTGATGATATCCTGTTGTTCCTGGGGTCGGCTTCTTCCGAACCAACTATGGCATATGTAAAAATTGAATGTTGTATAGGAGATTTTGGTGAAACGTCCTCAAATGTCACAGTTACGCCAAGTACAACTTTGCTCGTATCAAGATTAGTTGCATCAACTATCTTTGCTCTCGCAAGCTGTATTTCCAATTGTGATATTCTTGCTTCAATTTTTGCCTGTTCATCTTTTGCCGCAGCGTATTCCGCATTTTCGCTCAAATCGCCAAATGAACGAGCTTCCTCCAATTGTTTAGAAATCTCTGCTCTCCGGGTAGTTCTTAGCTCTATTAATTCAGCTTTAAGACGCTCATACCCGTTTCTGGTCATTGTAGCTGAGTTTTCTATTATTTTATTTTGCATAATATACACTCCTTTAGCATTTCCTAACGAGGGGTATTCTATCATATATTGAGGAGCAACCATGATAACTTCAAAGAAAATTGTATCACGAAAAAAAATCCGTAAAGAAAATGAACTTCATTTTATACCTCTTGGCGGTGTTGGTGAAATCGGTAAAAATATGTATGTAATAGAGTATGATGATAACATTATTGTTATAGACGCAGGACTTAAATTTGCTGACCAAAGTATGCCTGGAATTGATTTCATAGTACCTGACATAACCTACTTAGAAAAAAACCGCGAAAAAATATTAGGCGTAATTCTTACTCATGGTCACGAAGATCATATAGGCGCCTTAATTTATATCCTGCCCAGGCTAAATGTTCCGCTTTATGGAACATCATTGACGCTCGGAATGATTTCTCAAAAATTCAATGATGAATTGCCAAATTATAAACCAATTTTACACGAAATCCATGCGGGTAATTATGTAGAAATAGGACCTTTCAAAATTCGTTTAATGTCAGTAACACACTCAATTCCGGATGGCGTTGGAATTGCAATTGAAACGCCGATTGGCCGGATATTGCATTCCGGAGATTTTAAATTTGATTCCACTCCGATAGATAACAGACTCACTGATTATGCCGGATTTGCGGAAGAGGGGAAAAAGGGGGTTTTGTTGTTACTATCGGACTCCACAAATGCAGAAAAAGCTGGGGTAACTCCCTCTGAAAGCGTAATAGGAGGCACGTTGGAAAGAATATTCAGATTATATAGGTCCAGAAGAATAATAATATCAGCTTTTGCAAGTAATTTACACAGAGTGCAGCAGGTAATCAACACGGCGGCTCATTTTAATCGTAAAGTCGTATTTCTTGGACGCAGCATGTTGCGAAACACGGAGCTAGCCGCTTCTTTAGGATACCTTGATATAGATAAGCGAACGATAATACCAGCCGAAGAAATAGATAAAACTCCGGATAATCAGCTTGTTGTAATGACAACAGGCAGCCAGGGAGAACCATTTTCAGGTTTGGTCATGATGAGCAGGGACGAGCACAAATCAATCAGGTTGAGTGATCATGATGTTGTATTACTATTGGCTTCAGCCATCCCAGGCAATGAAAAATTAGTTAATAACACAATCAACAGGCTTTTTGATATCGGATGCGAAGTTATATATGAAAAGCATGACAATGTTCATGTCTCAGGTCATGCGTCAGCAGAGGAATTGAAAATTTTACTGAATATAATAAAGCCAAAATACTTTGTTCCGATACATGGTGAATCCCGCCATTTGTTCAGACATGCAAAACTGGCGTCCGAAACCGGCATCACGAACAAAAATATCTTCATTCTTCAAAATGGTGACGTACTGGCTTTTGATAAGAGNGGAAAAGCNCAAAAGAAAGCTAAAGTTGTCTCCGGCTCAGTTATGATCAATAGTAATTCTTTTGACCAGGTTTCGCCTTCCGTTATTAAAGAGAGATTAGAGCTTGGGGAAGAGGGAATTGTAATAGTTACAGCTACATTAAACAGGAAATGGGTTCTTATCACAAAACCTTCTATCGTTACCAGAGGTTTTTTGCTTACAGAAGAACTTGATGATTTTATTGAAGAGGGGATAATGCTTTTAGAAAAGTTATTTAAAGAGTTACATAAAAAACATGATTTTGACGTTAATTCCGTATATAAACGTGTTAAAATGTGCATACGGGAACATATTCGCAAGAATAGCCAAACAAAACCCCTGATTCTGCCAATTATAAGTTTTGTAGAATAACTGAAGGAGTTGCTTTTTATGTTTGACTTTAAGATAGTATTTTTAGGAGCATTACAGGGTTTAACTGAATTTCTTCCGGTTAGTAGTTCCGCTCATCTCTCCTTTTTTCAAGTGATATTTGACTATCAGAATATGCTTGGATATGACATAGTATTACATATGGCAACACTTTTCGCTCTGCTTTTATATTTCAGAAAAGACATTATTACATTTATTATAGAGTGGACACTCGGATTCAGAAAGGCAGAATACCGGAAGAGTACAGGATGGAGTTACGGTTGGACGGTGTTGTTCGGAACTGTTGTTACAGCCCTGATTGCCATACCGCTGAAAAGCACGGTGGAAAAAGCTATGGATTCGCTAGTTATCATAGCTTTGGGACTTTTTTGCACATCTTTGTTATTATGGTACATAGGAAATATTAAAACGCGGGAACGTAAGGTTTCTTTGACGACCGGCCTGTTGGTGGGGTTCGTCCAGGGAATAGCGGTAATGCCCGGAATATCACGTTCCGGCTCTACTATTTTCATGGGGCGTTTAGCCGGCTTGTCAAGCGAAGAAGCTTTCCGTTTTTCTTTTCTTATTTCAATACCTGCAATTGTAGGCGCCACTTTGCTTGAGATTCTTGAAATGTTTAAGATTGGAAGGGTAACTCTACCTCCTTATTGGTGGCTTGGAGCGTTACTTGCTTTCTCGTTGGGGTATTGTTCGCTTGTTCTATTGCGGAATTTTGTCATCAAAGGCCGCTTTAAATGTTTTTCGGTATACTGCTCTGCTTTGGCGTTTATAATGATTTTGTGTAGTGTCTTAAAATAAATCCATTTGGAAATGTTTTTCGGTATACTGATCTGCTTTGGCATTTATTATGATTTTGTGTAGTGTTTTAAAATGAATCCAATACTAAATCAAACGTAGACGCGGCGGCTTTTGCGCACCGCCGCGAAAGCGTAGATTGACCTACGTTGAGCAAGGTGCGCAAAAACAACAAAGTATACGTTTGATTTGATATGAAATGAGGTAAATCCATTTGAAGGTAATTCTGGCTTCTGCAAGCCCAAGAAGAAAAGATCTGCTGTCGCTAATAGGCTGTATTTTTGAAACATATAGCCCCAATGTCGACGAAACAATCATGGAGAGTGAAACCCCGGAATCAGTTTGCAGGAGGCTCTCAGTATTAAAAGCTGAAAGCGCTTCCAAACTATTTGCGGGAGACCTTATTATTGCAGCGGACACTTTAGTTGTCATAGATAATGAAATATTCGGCAAGCCATCTGGCGCCGACGAGGCCAGATTGATGCTGAATATGCTCAGCGGACGCGAGCATAAAGTCATAACGGGCTTAACAATAATTTATGGGGACAAAATCACAACCGAAACTGAGACTACTTCTGTTTGGTTTAGATATTTATCGGAAGATGATATTAAGTCGTATATTTCAACGGGAGAATATCATGGAAAAGCTGGCGCATACGCAATCCAGGGATATGCTTCGCTTTTTATTGAGCGCATTGACGGAGATTACTTTAACGTAGTTGGTCTACCTTTGCAAAGGTTAAGCAGGATGCTTGAAAAAATTGGGATAGAATATAGTGAACAGTTAAATTTGGGAGACTATCTGACAAAAGATGGTGAGGAAAAGAATGTACACGCCTAGAATAGACAGATTTTTTAACATAGCAGGACCAGCGCAAACGGACATACATTATACGATGGATCCGCTTCGGCGTATAAATTACGATGAGATTTCCAATCTGATAAACAAACGTAGCTACTTCATATTACACGCTCCAAGGCAGACAGGAAAAACAACGTCATTGCTGGCAATGGTGAGGAAAATAAANGAAGAAGGNATATACCACTGCGNTTATGTCAATGTCGAAACTGCGCAAACAGCGCGCAATGATGTTGAAGCGGGGATGAAAGCAATTCTGTCCGCTTTTTCGAGCGCCACGAAGATATTTCTCGGAATGCCGCATCCTGAAGAGCTGATTTTACCAATTATTTCTAAATTCGGCGGTCATGTAGCGTTAAAAAAAATGTTGGAGATGTTCTGCGAAGGGCTGGATAAACATCTGGTGCTTTTTATCGACGAAATTGACTCGCTGATTGGCGATATGCTGGTCTCAGTACTGCGCCAGTTGCGCGACGGCTACGCGAACCGGCCCAAAACAGCCCCTATTTCCGTCATCCTTTGCGGGGTGCGCGATATCCGGGATTATCGCATCCATCAATCAAGCGGAGATATTATAACCGGAGGCAGCTGCTTCAACATCAAGGCAAAATCTCTGCGCCTGGGGGATTTTATGGAGAGCGATATAAGAGAATTATACCTTCAGCATACGGAAGAGACGGGGCAAATCTTTGAAGATAATATCTACCCTGTAGTTTGGCGCCTGACACACGGACAACCTTGGCTGGTCAACGCATTAGCTAATCAGGTAACGTGGGAAATGCCGGANGGACGTGACCGGAACAATTCAATAACGCTTGACATGATTGAGGAAGCAGCAGAGCAGTTAATTCTGTCGCGGGCAACGCATTTGGATCAACTTGCCGATAAGCTGAGAGAACCGAGGGTGCATAGCGTATTGGAAGCGGTCATTGCCGGAGCAAACTGGATAAACAAGCCCGCGCCGGACGACATAGAGTACGTAATTGACCTTGGCCTTATTCGCAGAGAAGGAGCGGAACAGAGCAGGGCGCTTGTAATATCGAACGGCATTTACAGAGAAATCATCCCTCGTGAGCTAACCTCCGTCATGCAGGATAATATGGCTGGGCAACACGCGCAGCCTTGGTACGTGGAGGAGGGGGGAAAGCTTGATATGAGCAAGCTTCTTCGCGAGTTTCAACTGTTTTTCCGCGAAAATTCGGAGAGTTGGCTGGAGCGATTTGACTATAAAGAAGCCGGATTTCAGCTGTTGCTGCAGGCATTTTTACAGCGGATAGTGAACGGCGGCGGTTTGGTTGAGCGGGAATATGCGCTTGGGCGTGGACGAGTAGACCTTCTAGTCCGATGGCGTTACCCNAAGAATACCGCGAGGAGAGACCAAAGTGAACAGCGAATAGTGTTGGAGTTAAAGACTATTCGGGAAAAGACTCAAATCCCTGACCGGGTGCTGTCCGATGGGCTGGAACAGGCGGCGCGTTATGCCGAAATGAGCGGCGCAACGGAGACTCACCTTATCGTGTGCGACGAGCGTCAGGGGCGCGGATGGGACGATAAAATCTACGAACGTTCCGAACGCAGCGGTAACTGGGAAATTAAGGTTTGGGGAGTATAAAACAATAAGTAGACTGTTTGAAAGAATTGGGATACAATTATAATAGCAATTAAGTCTGGGTGATTGAATTCATGAAAAAAATATTTACACTTATATTATTTACAATAATTATTGTTGCTTCATTGCTGGCTTTACGACCTCGCGTACAGGTAGAGCGTGTTAATTTGAATATGGGAATTTTCGTTGATTACAGAGATATCGTCATGCTTGCTCAAAACAATCGTGCGAGCGCGGAGGATATTCTCAAATATCTTGTAGACTGCGGAATAACGGGATTAATGGTCAGCGAACTAACAGGCGAACTTTTGACTTCCGGAGGTTTGCCTGTGTTTTATGGGACTGCGGAGTCCATTGAGGAAACCAGATTATCGGGTATGAAAGGTTCTTTAATTGTTACCCCGGAAGATTTGCCTTATGCGGAAGATATGCTTGAGTTGCTGGAAATACGTTTTGCTGCAAAACGCATCCCATTATCTCAAGGCACTGGAATTTTACTGCCTTTTTCCAACAAAGATATGGAAAAATTCGGAGTAGTTCCGGATATTGAAGGATTATATATTGCAAATAAACTTGGGCTTCCCGTTTTTTGGCGTGTTGCGCAAGCGCCTAACGGCTCGACTCAAAATGCTTTGGATATGCTCTCAAAAATTCTTGAAAAATTCAAAAGTATAACGGTAGTGGCGCCTTATGGGGATACAGCCCTTGGGTTCCCGGATATGTCCATGCTTGCCGGAGTTCTTAGGGCAAATGGCATTCCGGCGGCTCAGGTTGAGTTTTCACGACAACTTGGGGCCAATCAATTATCCGGTTTATTGTTTCCGAACCTTATCCCTCTGCATAGCGTAACTCCGGAAGAAATAACATCCCGCAACCTGAGCCGATTTGAATTGTATGAAAGACTGATTCGCGCCGCAACGGAAAGATCCGTTCGTATGCTTATGTTCCGCCCATCTCAATCCGGCACGTCGAAAGATCCTGTTAACGACTTTGGAGAGGAAATTAAGAGATTAAAAGATGGCTTATCGGCTCGCGGACTTACGGTTGAAGGAATGAAAACCGAAAACGTTTTTAGCGGTGTGCGGTGGATTAATTCAATTTTCGGTATATTGGCGTGCGGGCTGATGTTTTTGTATACCCTATTCAGTATTTACGGGCGTCTTTATTTTGATAAAGAAGGTATTATCAGTATTAAAATGATATCGGTATTTGCACTATGCGCGCTCTTTTTACTTTCTGCGATGTTTTTTTATCAACGAGTTTCGACGTTAGTCGGCGCGCTTGTTTCTGTTTTAATTGTCGCCGAAGCTTCAATTATCGCTATGGCGCCTGAAAGAAATAATGTTTATTCAATTTTAAAGGGATTTGTTTTTGCCATTATTGGGGGATTATCCATTGCCGCGCTATTCAGCGAGCCCTTATATATGCTTCGGATAAGGGCATTTTCAGGAGTTAAGATGACGCTCGTACTGCCGCCCGTGTTGGTGCTTCTATATGATTTACGCAGGCGCATTCACCCGGAATCTGTGCGCGATATGCTATCCCGACCGCCATTGTGGGGAGAGCTTTTACTAGTCGGCGTACTTTTATTAGGCGCCGGAATAATTCTTTTCAGAAGCGACAATGTCAGAGTTGTGCCCGGAATTGAGATAAGGATGCGCGAATTTTTTGAGAGGACTCTCGTTGCCAGACCCAGAAATAAGGAGATCTTTGTTGGTTTTCCGTGTTTGATTTTATATTTTTACGTAATTAGAAAAGGAATGTGGATTCATTACAGGGAAGCGCTCCGAATGGGCGTTGTCGTTGGGTTTTCTTCAGTAGTCAATAGTTTTTGCCATTTTCATACGCCTTTATTTTTTATACTCATAAGGCAGATAAACGGTCTTTGGGTTGGAATTATAATCGGAATTATTTCAGTGGCAGTTTTGCATTATTGCCTGTTGCCACTCTATAATCGGTTCAAAAGCGTGTTCGACTGATGAAAAAGAAATGGATAGTTACTCTTCTTGGTTACTACGGTTTTGGAAACTTAGGAGATGAACTTCTTGCTTTATCTGCTATAAGCCAGCTTGAAAAATCTGGTATACCGCGTGATAGAATATTAGTTTTAACAGCTTCGCCTGATTATTACTCAACACTTGGAGTTGGTTACGTTAATAGATGGAATTTGCCTAAAGTTTGGAGTGTTTTGCGTGATAGCGAAACTATTCTGTTGGGAGGCGGAGGGATATTCCAAAATGTTACAAGCTTGCGTTCTTGTTTTTATTATTGGAGCATAATTGAAATGGCAAGTGTTGCGGGGGCAATTCCGTGGGCGGTGAGTCAATCTATCGGCCCGTTTTACGGAAAATGGAGTCGTTTATTAACTAAATCAGCTCTTTCAAAATGCAGAGTTTTGGAAGTGAGAGATGAATACTCTAAAAAAGTTTCAAACGAGTTAGGGCTTGAATCTGAGGTTGGGGACGATCTGGTATTCAGTTTAAAGCCTGATTTTAAATCCAAAGGCTCATATGTATTAGTAAATTTTAGAGCCTGGAAAGAAACAGATGAGTTTATTGCTTCTGTTAGTAAATATCTGAATAGCAGTAATTCCCGGATTATAGGCGTTGCAATGTCTCCGGATGATTTATCGTTCATCAGATCATCGCAAAAGAAGCATAAAATTGATTTTAGTGATATCATTTTAATCCGAACCTGGGATGAAGCGTGCGATTTATGGAGTAAATCTGTAGAAGCAATAGGGATAAGGCTCCATTTTTCATTAATTTCTTTACTGTTTGGGTTAAAACAAATGCTATTCGGATACGATCCAAAAGTTACCTGGTTTGCAAAACGATGGGGAATACCCGTTTGGAACAAAGAAAATGCGCTTATAAAACCGGAGTTGGCTTGTGTTTCTATAGATAATGTAAGTGACGCGGTAACTGCGAATTTTAGCCGCTATGTTAAGAAAGTGGTAAGTTTATGAAAATAAGTTTTATATCTGTAACTAAAATTTTTACGCCTGATATTGTAGCNTTGGATAACGTCAANCTCAGCATAAATACCGGNGAGTTCGCCTACATTATGGGAAAATCAGGCTCTGGAAAATCGACAATGATTCGTTTGATTACAAGAGAAGCTATACCAACACGCGGAAGAGTTATAGTCGGTGATTACGATCTTGGAAAAATTAAAAGGGCGGATATTCCTTTTTTCAGAAGAGATATTGGAACCGTTTCTCAGGATTTTAAACTGATTCCAAGGCTTACCGCTTATGAAAACGTGACTTTTGCTCTGGAAGCTATGGGCATTCCATATCGTTATGTAAAAGCTCGCGCAAATAAAGTGATAGACCAGGTTGGAATATGGCGCCGCAGGGCGTTTTATCCACCGCAGCTCTCCGGGGGAGAGCAACAACGCGTCGCAATAGCCCGCGCTCTGGTAAAAGCGCCTGCTCTTATACTTGCAGACGAACCTACGGGGAATCTTGATTCGAAAACTACTGAGGATATAATGAATTTGTTTTGGAGTATAAACGCTTCCGGCATTACGGTTATTATGGCGACACATAATCTAAGCACTCTTCGGGACAATCACTGCAGAGTAATTGAACTTGAAGCAGGCTATGTATCCAGTGACGCCAGGATAGGAAAATAATAATGGATGCTATAGTTTACATTTTTAATAATACATTTCGTCTTCTAAGACGCCAATGGGTTTTAAGTTTGCTGACGCTTCTTACGGCAGCCGCCATGTTTTGGCTGCTTGGAATAATATCCTTAGCATCAATTAATGTAAAAAATCTGATGCAGAATTTAGAAAGCGACTTGGTATTACAGGCTTATTTAAATAAAAATGTTGATATAGAGGCGTTAGTTGATAAAATCAGTAAATTGGATTGGGTTTCGAGCATTGAAACTATTTCTCCCGAGCAAGCGCTGGAAAGCCTTGAAGAACGTTTAGGATACAGGTCACATGCAACGAGATTAATAGGAGAAAACCCATTATCGTGGAGTATTCAAATCCGGGCTAACAATTTCGCGAATATTGATATTTTAGCCAGGACGCTTTATTCAATGCAGGAAGTTGAATATATAGTTTACGCAGGAGCTTTTATAAAAAGATTAGAGAGAATTTCATCTATGACCAATAGCGGGGTAATAACTATGTTATTCTTAGTTTTGTTTATAACTTCCCTTGTAATTTTTAATACAATACGAATATCATTGTACTCGCAAATAGATGAAATAGCCATAATGTCGCTTGTTGGCGCTACGCATGGATACATCGCCTATCCATTTATACTTCAGGGGACCATTCTCTCCGGATTGGGCAGCATTTTAGCAGTTATGGGACTTATCTATTTATATGGGGCTGCGGTGGGGATTTTTCAGGAAAGCATGCCTTTCCTGCCGCTCGTAAATGAAATATTTGTTTTATTTAAGTTTTATTTGGTACTTATTTTATTTGGAATTGGATTAGGGTGGATTTGCAGTTATATTTCTGTTTCCCGTTATATCTCTGTGACGACTAAACCTGTTTAATCTTGTGAGGTGAAAAA
>WRNQ01000006.1 GCA_009776565.1 Synergistaceae bacterium
CGGGAGCGCGGTGCGGGAGCGCCGTGCGGGAGCGCTGTGCGCGGACATCGTCCGCGTGAGGCGAGGGGGAACCGCGCTTCGCCGAGCCGAGTTGGGTTGCGGACTGGCGTTAGCCAGCTTTGGAAGTTTAGAAGTTTAGTTATATCCTTGACATCTGCAAAAATACATACAATAATATTTAAGTGTGAAATAGAGCTATTAATTGAATACTTTTAAAAAGCGAGGTTACGGAGATGTCGTCACAAAAGGATTCTCAGAGCACAAGCAAACATCTCAAACATGTGATTTGCGTTTTTATTCCTCTCATTATCACCCTGCTATTACCGTTGTACGCTCTTTCCGCCGTATCACCAGAGCGCACGGAGGTCCCTTCAAACGACATGTATAAGAGTAATTGCGTCCTGTGGGCGCGAGCGTACAAGATTCCCGAGCTGCCTTTCGGGTTGTGGACGCTTAGCGATAAGATCGCCATAATAAATGAAGATACCGCATCGCCCGGGTGCGCTGCAATTATCAAAACGCCTCAAGGCCATATTGCCTATGTAGAAGACGTACAGGACGGCATCATAACCATAATTGAAGCAAACTGGGGAAGTTCAAGGATAACTCGAGCCTCCGGCACGGAAGAGGAACTTAAGATACTCGGATATTTCAACCCACTGAAGCCGCCAGCCCCATCATCCGGAGGCGATGGCGGTCCTGTTTCGCTAGCAAAGAGCGGTCGCGATCTTGTCTCGTTGTCAAATGGCGAAGGCGGTCTTGCCTCATCAACAGAAAGCAACGGTGATCTTGCCTCGTTATCGAAGGGCGACAATCTTGTCTCATCACCAGATAGCCACGGCGACAATCTTGTCTCATCACCAGATAGTAACATCGATCCTGCCTCGTCACATGATAGTAATGGCGGTCTTAACTCATCACCAGATGGCAACGGTGGTCTTGACTCGTCAACAGTTGGTAGCGGTGATCTTGCCACGTCAACAGATGGCAACGGTGGTCTTACCCAAGCGCAAACAGCGACGCCTCTGGCATCGGAGCTTTATACAGATATGCCCGTATTTTCTGATATAGACGATCTGTCCGAAAGTGAGCTAAAGGCGCTTGGAGTCCTTGTCCAATTGGGACTTGTACAGGGATACGGCGACAACACCTTTCAGCCGCAGGCCATCATGACAAGGGCCGAATTCACATACCTGATGGTAAGCCTGTTTACACCCGGACTAATAGCTCGTGTTAACGACGGAGACATTGTACCCACGTGCATATTCACAGATGTTCCCGATTCTCATTGGGCTTTCCCGTATATCTTCCTGGCAACTGAAAGTGGTATGGTCAGCGGTCAGGGGGACGGAACCTTCGCCCCCTCCTCACCCGTCTTGTACCCCCATGCAGCCAGGATGCTTCTGTCAATGCTTGGATACAGGGATGAAGCGAATTCGGCTGGCGGATACCCATATGGCTATATGAAGCTAGCGGGTGAGTTGAGGCTCGATAGGGGCGTCGGACAGGGGGACGGCGTCAATATAAGGAATGAAAACAGCCCTGATGACGCGAACGGCGCCAGCGTAATATCGCCGCTTGATGAAAATCACGCTTTGTGCCGTATCGAAGCGGTCGTCCTCCTTTATAACGCATTAGATACCAAGTTCAACGGGATCGACACAACCATCTACTCATATTACACTCACCGTTGACAAATGCGGATGATTCATAAGAAGGATTCATTAATAAGGATTCATAAGAATAACCATATTCTGCCCGTCATATTGACATTCGGTGCACAATAATAATATACTCTCTATCATGCTAAAATATCTCAGCAAATGATAAAGCGCTTGTACTTGCACGCTTTTGCACATATAAAGCGCAAATTGGTCGTTACAATCGGAGGTCAGGTTATGGTAGTTGCAAAATTCGGAGGCTCTTCTCTTGCTGATGCTAATCAAATTAGGAAAGTTTTTAAAATAGTTTCGGGAGATCCAAACAAGAAATGCGTCGTCGTCTCTGCACCGGGGCGGCGGAGCGCATCGGATCCAAAAGTAACCGATATGTTAATAAACTGCGCAAAAGCACGGCTTGACGCATTGAAAACCCCATCTGGAGATCTGGCTGGCGGAGGCTCAAATACCGCCATTGACGCATCGGGTCCTGCTGATGCAACGGGTGAAGCAAACGCTGACAGCGTTGCTCGCGCTGTGGGCGCAACTGGCGCTACGGACTCTGCTGCCAAAACATGCGCTTTAGGCGCCGCTGTTGGCGCCGGCCAAGGGGATTACGGGCTTGGCGCTATTGTAGAAAGGTTTTCTTCAATATCTAATGAACTTGGTTTGCGCGACGAGTTTATTTCTGATATAAAAAACGACCTGGAAGATAGGCTCAGTCGTTGTGGCATGATAGCTGATTATGAATTCCTGGATTTAATGAAAGCCGCAGGCGAAGACAACTGCGCTAAACTTATAGCCGCGTATTTTAATCAATGCGGCCTTGAATCCGTCTATGTCAATCCTAAAGACGTTGGGTTCTTTCTAAATGACGATTTCGGGAACGCACAGGTATTACAGGAGACCTATAAAAATCTCGAATGCCTCAAGCAAGCGCCTGAAACGTTGATATTTCCTGGTTTTTTCGGTTACACAAAACAGGGTAAGGTAATAACGTTTTCACGAGGCGGGTCTGATATTACGGGATCAATCCTTGCCGCCGCGCTCGATGCTGATCTTTACGAGAACTTTACTGATGTTAGCAATGTTTTCTCCGTCGACCCGTCCATTGTCCAGAATCCGACGCCAATCAGCGAACTCACTTATAGAGAAATGCGTGAATTGTCGTACGCCGGGTTTAATGTATACCATGAAGACGCGTTGATTCCAGTATTCGAAAAAGGCATCCCGGTGCACATAAAGAATACAAATGACCCGGAAGCCGAGGGCACGTCTATCCTGCCGCATAGAGCGCGATCCAAATATCCTGTCGTCGGAATATCCGCAGCGAAAGGATTTGTGAGTATTAACATCAGCAAACTGCTGATGAATTCTGAAGTAGGCTTTGGAAGAAGGGTCATGCAGATAATCGAAGAGGAAGGGATTCCTTTTGAGCACATCCCGTCAGGAATTGACAATATGTCCGTAATAATAAACGCAAAGTTTATAACCACTAAAAATGAAGAGAATATCGTCAGACGAATAGCTGACGAATTGGAGGTAGACGAGGTTGGCGTGAGGCATAACCTCGCAATAGTGATGCTTGTCGGCGAGGGGATGCTCAACACTGTCGGCACCACCGCAAAAGCCAGCGCTGCTTTGGCAAAGGCAAATATAAATCTTGAAATTATAAATCAAGGCGCCTCGGAGGTCAGCCTGATGTTTGGCTTGGACGAAAAAGTGGCTGAAAAAGCGGTGATAGCGCTATATAGAGAATTCTTTCCGTAGACGCGGCTTGAGCAGGGAATTCTTTCTGTAGATGCTGCTTGACTGCAAATTTTTCCATAAGTTCTGCATGAACAGAGTATTTTCCAGTAGACGCGGCTTGAGCAGGGAATTCTTTCCGTAGGCAAGGGCGAGAGATGATAATAATAAACAAATTCAGAATACTGATTATAAGGAGAGATTGGAAAAATGAATATTAATAAATATGGCAATGGTACAAAATGCGTTAGTGCGGGTTACAGCGCGAAAAATGGGGATCCGGTCGAGTTACCGATATATCAAAGCACAACGTTTAAGTATGATTCTGCGGAGCATGTGGCAAAACTTTTTGATTTCACGGAATTCGGGCATTTCTACTCCCGTCTGAGCAACCCAACCGTGGAACAACTGGAAAACAAAATTGCGGAGTTGGAAGGCGGCGTGGGGGCCATATGTCTCTCATCCGGACAGTCAGCAAGCCTGTTCTCAATTGTGAATATAGCCGGTGCGGGCGATCATTTCTTGTGCAGCAGCGCCCTTTACGGAGGGACGTACAACCTTTTCGCCGTCACGATGAAACAATTCGGCATAGAAGCTTCGTTTTTTGACCAAGATGACGAAGACGTCGAAATACAAAAACTCATCAAACCAAATACGAAGGCTATCTTCGCAGAATCCTTGGCAAATCCGGCGCTTAAAGTTCTTGATATCGAGAGGTTCGCGAAACTTGCGCATAAAAACGGAATTCCCCTAATAATCGACAATACTTTCCCTACCCCTTATTTGTGCAGGCCATTTGAATATGGCGCCGATATCATAGTACATTCCACTACTAAATATCTTGATGGCCACGCAACATGCGTTGGCGGCGCAGTCGTCGATTCAGGACGCTTTGACTGGAAAAACGGGAAGTTCCAAGGTTTGTGCGTGCCTGATAATTCATATCACGGCTTGATTTATACGGAACACTTTGGGAAAGCTGCTTTTATCGCCAAGTGTCGCGCGCATTTGATCAGGGATTTGGGTTGTTGCATGAGCCCAATGAATGCATTCCTCACAAATCTCGGCATAGAAACTATGCACTTACGGATGGACAGGCACAGTGAGAACGCCCTGGCTGTAGCCACATTTCTGGAGGCGTCTGACAAAGTATCATGGGTGGAATACCCTGGACTTGCGAATAACCGTTATTATGAGCTGGCAAAGAAATATTTGCCTCACGGGTGTTCAGGAGTAATATCTTTAGGGGTTAAGGGTGGACGAAGCGCCGCAGAAGCTTTCATGAACAGGCTTACGCTAACCACAATTGCTGTGCATGTAGCGGATGTGAGGACGCATGTACTTCATCCGGCCGGCTCGACCCATAGACAGCTCTCCGACAGCCAACTGCTGGAAGCTGGAGTTAACCCGGAAATGGTCAGGCTTTCCGTCGGCATAGAAGACGTAGTTGACATTATTGAGGATTTGAGGGTAGCGCTTGGGTGAGGATTGAGGGCAATGCTTGGGTGATTGAGGACGATGCTTGGGTGAGGATTAATATTATAAGTTGGAGGACCTCTTTTGGATTTTAATCTGATACGACCAGAGGACGGTATAAAGACGGACGAATTGTTTTTCTGCATTGATTGCGGCACGACGTTGATTAAAACACTCCTTCTGGATAAAACCGGATACGCATATAAAAAATACACTTATGAAGACTTCCCATATAGCAAGATCACACGTATGGCCGACCTCAACAAGTGCAAAATAATAACGACCGGGGCAAAATCCGATGCTCTTAAACTGAGTTGCGCCGAGTACGAGATCGCCAATTATAGTGAGATAAAATGCATTTCCAAGCTGCCCGTTTGTCTCGGTTTAGAAAGGACAGTTGTGGCTTGCATCGGTACAGGGTCTCCGTTTGTCGCGTTTGAGAACGGCGAAGGTGTGCATTTGGGAGGAACCGGCGTAGGCGGAGGCGCCTTTATCGGTTTATCTGAGAGGCTGCTGGGAGTCCGCGATCCTGTATGTGTTGAAGAAATGGCTGCGGGCGGCGATGCGTCAGGCGTTAATATTATGGTTGGCGACATATATAAAGGGAATATGATTGATGAATTGCAAATTGACTATACAGCGTCAAATTTCGCAAAGCCGGCCCCTTCCGGCACGGCGATTCAGTCGCCGCAATACCGAAACGACGTCGCTTTGGGCATTCATAGCCTTATAGGCGAAGTTGTTGGCAGCATGGCGGGGCAACTCGCGAAGTACAATGGATATGACTCAGTGGTTTTTTGCGGTACTGTTTGCGAAAACAAGATCATCTGCGGTATATTGTCAAATTGCCTCTCGATTTATGGGATGAAGCCGATATTTATCAAAAATCCGGGATTTGGCACATGCTTTGGCGCCATTATGCAGTATATATCCGAAAAACCTGATCATCATAAACCAGAGCAGAATTCAATTAGTTAATGTCTGCTTGATTCTGCTCAGTGTATGCTTAGTGTCGGCTCAAGGCTGCCCAATGTCGGCTCAGTGTCCGCTTTAGTGTCTGCTCAATGTCGGCTCAGTGTCCGCTTTAGTGTCTGCTCAATGTCGGCTCAGTGTCTGTAATAGAAGCATATTAGAAGCATATTACAACTTCGGCGCAAATAGCAACTTAATCCCCAGGAACGCAAATGAAAAACGAGTTGTTGAAGGATTAAGTTGCTGATCGCCGCGCGAATAACACGGCGCGAGCGCATCGCGCTCGTGAGGCGAGGGGAACCGCGCTTCGCCGAGCCGAGTTGGGTTGCGGGCGCTAGCCCGAATTGGTAACTAGTGATGGATAAGACAATCATTCATGTTGATATGGACGCTTTTTATGCGGCTGTAGAGATCAGGGACAACCCGGAGCTCCGCGGTAAGCAGCTCATTATTGGCGCTCTTCCGGGGGAGCGTGGCGTGGTGTCCACTTGCAGCTACGAGGCGCGGAAGTTCGGCGTCCACTCTGCAATGCCAATAAGCGAGGCGTACAGGCTCTGCCCGAACGGAACATATCTGCACCCAAACTTCCATAAATATGAGGAAGCGTCTATGCTGATACACGAAATCTGGAGCGCATACACAGACGTTGTGGAATACATTTCACTTGACGAAGGTTTTCTGGACGTTACCCACTCTATGGAAATATTCGGCGGCGCAGCTAAGATTGCGCATGAGATCAAGGACAAAATCAGGGAGCAGACAGGCCTTACCTGTTCTGTTGGAATTGGCTACTCTCTGATGTCCGCCAAACTTGCCAGCGAAGAAAAAAAGCCGGATGGCTACTTCGAGATACTTACTGCTGAAGCTTTGAGAAACCTTATCATTGACAGGAACGTCAGGATCATATTCGGCGTCGGGCGGCAGACCGCCGCCGAACTCGAAAGAATCGGCGTCAATACTGTTCGGGATATCTACAACAACAGGCAGGCTGTTTTGACGTTGCTTGGCAACCACGGAAAGCAAATCGTGGACTTGGCTGACGGCATAGATAACCGCGAAGTAGCTGCCCAGGCGAAATCCCAGTCATTGGGGAAAGAGCAAACTTTTCAGAAGGACATAACGGATTTCGAATACCTGAAGGACGCGCTCCGCCTTATGGCAAGAGAATTGGGCTATCAGATCAGGCTCAAGGGAATCTACTGCCGAACCGTTACGCTGAAGGTCACATATAAAGGCATGAAGCGGATTACCCGGTCGTTGAGCGGCGAAAGTATAAACAGTGCAGGCGATATATACAACATTGCCGCGTCCCTGTTAGATAAGATTGAGAATCGCCCTGTAAGGCTTGTCGGAATCGCGCTCAGTGGGTTCACAGACACGCCGGCAAAACAGGCGTCCCTTTTCGATGACGACTCCTCCGACAGGCGAGTGAAAAAGCGGGATGCTGTTATTATGGAACTTCAGCGCAGATATGGCATGGACTCAGTAAAGACCGGGAGCGAACTGAGTGCGGAGAAGCGGTTAAAAGGTGGGGACTAGTGGTTAAAACTGAGATTGGAGCATATGGTGATGCAAAGGTAAAGCTGAGGTTGATGCAAAGGGTGATGCAAAGGTAAAGCTGAGATTTGAGCATATGGTGATGCAAAGGTAAAGCTGAGGTTGATGCAAAGGTTGAAGCAGATATTGAAGCGATGTACCGTTTGGTCAATTACATATATCACCGAATCTTGAACAACATTTTTTCGACCTGTAAAATTGGGTACGATAATGCAACCGTCAATGTCTATATGTTGACGCAACACCCGTGTAGGGGATGGGCTTGCCCATCCCGTGAAGCGCTTGAAAACGCTGTTATCATCATTATATATCTATAAATACATATAATCTGTTTGTGCCATATAGACAGCATAAACCAATTGTTTGGCGGATTTATTAAGTTTCACCCGCTTTGGCAGAAAGACCGCTTTTCCGTTAGGACCGTTAAAACTATGTATTGTTTTGTGTGTCGTTTTGACATATTCAGGTTATATTGCAATAATGATATAAGCTTTTAGCTTTTGGTTTTTGGCAGTGGCAAAGGAGGGATTCCAAATGAAAAAGCGACAGCGTATCAGGAAAGCTATAATCATCGTTACTTTTTTGCTTTTCCCGATACTCATATTCTACTTTTCACCTTATTTGGTTATACTCGGTGCTATGGAAGGAATCGTTACGGCCAGCTTGATCATCTTTACAGTCCAATTTCTGTTGTCCCTTATTCTCGGAAGATCCCAATGTGGGTATTTCTGTCCTGCCGGCGGATTACAGGAATGTCTGATGCTCGTCAATAACAAAAAGGCAAAAGGCGGCGGGACAAATTTGATAAAGTATTGTCTTTGGGTTCCTTGGGTCGCTACTATTACATTTTTCTTTATACGTTCGGGCGGTTTTAAGGGTATTGACTTTTTCTACCAAACAACAAATGGCGTCTCTCTTAATGAGCCTTTTACATACGTCATTTACTACGGCGTCATCTTGATTATCGTCGTGTTAGCCCTGATCGCAGGGAAACGGGCGCTCTGCCATTATGTCTGCTGGATGGCCCCGTTCATGGTTTTAGGAACAAAGGCAGCTGATTTACTAAAAATTCCGAGGCTTCACTTGGAATCAAACAAGGATAATTGCATAGGCTGCAAAAAATGTACTGAAAAATGTCCAATGAGCCTTGAAGTCCATAAAATGGTTAAAGACGAGAAGATGAACAGCACAGAATGTATATTGTGTGGGGAATGCGTTGATATTTGTCCTAAGAACATAATCACGTATTCTATGAAACAACTGCGGTAATAGTGCGGGAGGTATCCTCGACGTGTCCTCGACATATCCTCGATGTAACCAACTACATCATTGATCATACTTATTCAGGTGAAGATTCACAGCGAGCGCCAATAAAGCACACGCCAGACCACTAAGAACCTGAGCAACCTAAACTAAAGAGGGATAAAGTTCATAACTATAAGGAGCAGAAGCAAAACCCTGGTTGCTCATATCAATTCAATTGATGACAAAGAGTTCAAGAAGATTGCCGTCACAACCGAAGAATTGCGTCGTATATTAGGAACGACCTTCAAGAGCCGGAAATAGCAAAATAATGGCTGACACAATTATTGACGCAATTTATACCCATGAGGATTTGCCATTACGATTCAAATCGCTTTAGGAACTTCTATAAGTCGTAAAGCATCCAGACTTCAGATGGAGATTTTACTCCGCCTGAATATGTTCCGCCTGAATATGTTCCGCCTGAATATGTTCCGCCTGAAGAGACGGGAGTCTTAACTCAAAACCCCCGCCTCCGCCAAATGTCATTGTCTTGTGGGGAGTCAAATGGGGAGTCTGATATTTCTAAACTCAATTTCATCCCTGCCGAGGAAAGCAAATGCAGCCTGATAGATCGCCTTACCGCCACCCTTGTATTTCGCGCTGTAGCCCCTTTCATTTATCTGAGCCATCGCTTCGTCCAAGGCTGTTGATAACAGCTTTCCCTTTTCTTCCTCATTCGCGTTAAGCGGGCATTTTTTATACTTGAATTCCATTACATATACCTTATCCTCAAGCTCGAGCACCGCGTCGACCCTGCCCTTTGACACGGAAACCTCAACATCCATATCAAATCCGAGTAAAGTCATTGCGGCGTAGAATATCGAGTGGTAATACGCCTCGAGGTCGACGTGAAGCTCGTATGGGATGGACGCGAAAAGGCTGCGAAGTATTTCGAGCATTTTTTGCAGATCGCCGCTTTCAAGCGCCTCGCGTATTTCGAACTTTGCCTGCCCCGTTGAGACGTCTCCGTTCTCTGTCAATCCGGACAGAATTTGTAGATTGAATGCGTCCCTGACTTCAAAATTGGGCATATCAAGGCGATAAATCGGTGAACCTCTTGTTTTTATGACTTCTTTTACTGTAAGATACCCCGTTTGAAACAGCAACGGCTCTATTTCCATTTTTCGAATGTCAAAAGTGTCCAGCATCATCTCTGTGATTTTAAGGTTTTTGAGCGTCAGGAATGATTCGGGCTTCTTCTTTATCATGTCAATAAGGAACATTGGGGTACCGCTCACATACCAGTAACTCATAAACTTCCCGTCGTCAAAAAAGTTGAGCAACGAGTACGGGTTTAATATCTTTGTCGCTCCGCCCCATGAATAGCCGTCATACCAGTTCAGGATTTCATCATATACGCTATCGTATTGTTTGATATCATCATCTTCAGACAGATGTTCAATGTATTCGTTAAAGTACTCATCAAGGCTTCCAACCGGAATACCGCAGATATTTGCATATGCCTCCAGCATGGTTATGTCTTTTAAATTGTTAAGGCCTGAGAATATTGAGGTTTTGGTGAACTTTGTTACACCCGTAATAAATGTAAGTCTTATGTACGGATCCATTGATTTGAGTATGCCATAAAAGCCTCGTAGAACTTGCCTATTGCCTTCAGCCGTCTCGATGTCGGTTAGATGGTCAAGAATTGGCTTGTCGTATTCGTCTATAAGTACGACGACACGCTGTTTATGCTTTCTGAACAACCTTTCAATAAAGTGCTTGAACATATCAGACGGCAATTCGTCGGTTAAGTTAAGCTCCTCCGCTACGGCATATTCCCGCAAGGTCGACGCCAGAGAGGCTTCCAATATCTCCGGCGTTTTATTTGATATATTGCTCATATCCAGCTTTGCTACCGGATGCTTTGGGAAATCATAGTCCGAATCATATATCCATAGCCCCTTGAAAAGCTCCTTATCGCCGCCGAAGACCTCACCTATTGTGTCGAGCAGCAGCGATTTTCCAAACCTCCTTGGGCGCGATAGAAAATAATAGCTTGCGCCGTTTATCAGGTTGTATATATATTGTGTTTTGTCTACATACACATAGTCGCCTTCGATTATTTTTTTGAAATTTTGAATACCCAGCGGTAATTTTTTCACTGCGGACTACCTCACAGTCGATTTTGCTGTCTTTTGGGATTAAAAGTTATTCCGGCGATGGCTTATGCGTTTAATATATAATATATAAACGGAGAATTCCACAACATTTTTCAATAAAGCCGGCCCAATGGCGGTTTACTTGGATATTCTTAATTTTTAATTTTTTAATGGTATTGTGTCGGGATATTGTCTCAACTTCTCAACTTCTCAACTTCTTGCGATTCTTGCGATTCTTTCGATTCTTGGTCAACTTCTCAACTTCTCAAACTTCTCTATCAAACGAAAAAACGTTGATTTCCGTACTCATATGTGATACAATACGTATCACAGGAATGCGGGGGTGCAACTCATATGTACACGACTTATGTTAAGGCTGTTCGCGACTTGCGGAATAATTATCCGGAAGTTGCCAAAATAATCAAAAATCGCGATCATGTGATCATTACTAACAATGGCAGAAGCGAGGCTGTAATGATTTCGTATGACGAGTTTGAGAAGTATCAAGAGTTTTTACATGTACTTTTTGTAAAAGAGAAGCTAGCTGAAGCGGAGAAAGTATCCGACAGTCCTGACGAATGGATCGGCGTCGATGAGCTTTTTAGAGATTGGGATATCTGGGATTCTGTGAAAGTATGAAACCTGTAGTTCTGAAATTGGCAAGAGATGATCTACGAGAAATACGCGATTATTTATCCAAATTTGGAGAAAACCCGCCAAAGAGATTTAGGGAAAGCTTCGAAAAATTCTGTATTCAAATTGAGAAAATGCCTTACAGCTATAGCCAGTATGAGTCAAATCCGAAATACCGCAGAGCTGCCATCGAGTATGATTATCTGGTGTTCTATCAAGTAGAAGAAAGCAATGGGAGAGGAAAGGTATATCGTGTTCTACACGGAAAGCGCGATATAAAGATTCTGCTTGACGAAGATTAAGTATTCGGTGAATATAAGAAAATACTTCCATTATATTACTTTATATTACTTTGCCATGGTATCGGTATTTTATCGCTGATAGTCCACATTTTGCATTACCCAAAGATATACTACAATGTTGATTTTAGAAATGTCCTTTTAGGGTGTGCAAATAGTTTTTTCTACCCGATTAGAATTCTTGCAGAACTTGCTATGTTAGTTTTTAAAGATATACATTTTACGTATTCGGATTTATTATATAAAATTGGAAGTCAGTGTTCAGCATTGATTTTGATGGTCATATTATTTATTATGGGGTATTTACTCGGTAGAAGACGTAAAAAAGCATATTTTTTAATAATGCGGTAAATACCACTATTGTAGGCTGCGTCCCTTGCCAGCGTAATCGCATTCGCCGCTCCGTCCCAATCTAAAGTGGCACGCATGCTAATTCGCTAAATCAAAATGCGTTTCATGATTTCATGAATAACCGTTGTTTTTGCATCTGCATAGTGCTGAACGTGCTGCCAAGTCTGCCGGGCCAGTTCGCGTTTTGCTTGGGCGTATATTTGCTTGTCGTTTTCATGGCTTCTTAACCAGTCTCTGAACATAAGCATTTTTTCAATTTCAGAAGTGTTTTCGCTGAAAACATGCAAATTTATATCTGCGTCCAAGCCTTTCAACATGCGATGTTCAAACCAATCAGGTTCTCGTATGCGCAATGTATAACCAACTGCTTCTAATGCGGGAACATAGGACGATTCGTCCGAAGAATCCGCGACAACCAAAACTATATCGATAATCGGTTTGGCGCATAAGCCTTGCACGGCGGTAGAACCTACATGATGTATATTCAACGACCTGCCATTGAGCGCATTACGAATTTTCTCCGCTTCCCGTTCAAACATATGCGGCCAGTTTGGATCGTATTCTTCAAGGGTAACTCCCCCATTTAGCTGTTCCAGTTTGCCTACCGTGACTTTTTCAAGATACTCATCCCTCTTACTCATATTTCTCATCCTCACCATAAAAGGGTTGAAAATATAAATTCGTTGCCATGCGCCCGTTTGCTTCTACCAGCGGAGAAAAGATTGATATAGCAACACGCCGCAAAGCTATTCTATCACAGCCCCAGCCGGATAACCACAGTAACCCTGCAGATTTGCTGATTGGCAAACATTGCAAACATTGCAAACAATTGGCAAACAATTGGCAAACAATTGGAATTGGAAATTGGACAAAAACACCTTGACAACACGTATTTGATAATATAGTATTCATCGCCGCTTGCTCCCTAACTGCTCCGCTTTTAGCTTGGAATCGATTAAAACATATATACCAAATGACAACTACAGAATGGAGATGTTTTTTTGACAATGTACGGATATGTCAGATGCTCGAGCATCGACCAGAATGAAGCGCGGCAAATGCTTGCCATGAACGAGTTAAAAATAGCGCCGTCACACGTATTCGTTGACAAAGCCTCTGGAAAAGACTTTGAGCGCCCGGCTTTTCAAGA
The DNA here is from genome assembly GCA_009776565.1 of Synergistaceae bacterium. The sequence goes on from WRNQ01000006.1 coordinate 13,250, forward strand.
ACTCCTCGAAAAGCTGGTTACCGGCGATCTTGTCTGGGTCTTGAGCATTGATCGGCTCGGCAGGGATTATGACGAGATTCAGCGCTTTTGGCGCATCCTCACGAAAGAGCGCGGCGTCGATATTGCCGTGATAGATATGCCGTTGCTTGATACGCGTTTGAATAAAGACCTGATGGGGGCTTTCATCGCGGATTTAGTCCTGCAAATCCTATCGTTCGTGGCGCACAGCGAACGCGACAATATCAGGAAGCGGCAAGCTGAGGGCATAGCGGCGGCGAAGGCGCGAGGCGTCCAGTTTGGCCGGCCTATCAAAAAACCACCGGGGAACTTTGACAGCCTTGTAAAGCGATGGCAGAGCGGGAAACTATCGATCGGGGGCGTTCTGGCACAGACAGGCTTGAAAGAAGCCACGTTTTACAGGCGTTTACGGGAACTAAAGCTGAGCAAAGGCTGACTAAAGGCTGAGCAAAGATAAAAAATAACTATCACAAGGTAAACCTTTTGATAGTTCTGTCTATCACTTTAAATATACCACGCTCCTTTGAATTTAAATCAAATATCGACATATTTCGACATTTATATACGTATAATGTTTAATATACGCAATAATTTATGAATTATTTCCGTGTGATAGTAATTATCAAAAGGTTTACTTTTTGACACTAATCGCTTTGAAAACCATTATCTGGAAAGTAATTAGGATTATTTTAGAATAGACAAAATGTAGGGGTAGGGTTATGAAATATTTCTTTGAGCCAATAAACCTACGCGTATGGAATATATTTATTGAAATTTGTAGTTTTAGTTATGAAGAGAGTTTTTATGCAACCAAAGAAATGGAAATTGGCGACACGGTGTTCTTTTATGTTACAAAGAAAAACAATAGAATTCCAAGCGGCATATATGGAAATGGAATAATTACAAAACCCCCATACACTATTGATAATGGGCGGTATATGGCTGATGTTAAGATTAAATATTTACGCTTTGATGAACCTATTATCGAATTCGATATCTGCAAGCGGTTTTTAACACAATTTCGTTCTGTGCACAGAATAGACAATGACATAATGGTTGAACTGATGAAAACTGCATTATCGAGTATAGTAAACTAAATATCATACTTAAACTAAAAATCATTCTATCTAATCGAAGTATCAGTAATACAAACAATGAATAGTGATATAGCTTGACTAATCGTAAAAAAGGAGGACCTTAATAATGAATACAAAACTCAAAGCTATCCCAACTATGTTGTTTATATCCATGATTTTACTGTCCTTTGCAGGGTGTTCAAATAGCACTGCAACTTCACACCTTGTTGTGGATAACACAGCACCTGATGACAGCACTGAAACATTGTTATATGCAGAGAACAACTCTATACCAGATGATACTACAGCAAAAGAGGACAATAAGGCAAATCAATCCCAATCGGGGGAATTAAAGGTTGCCGACTTGGAGTTTAACTTTGATGACGCTTTATTTGATAGAAACATAAAGAATGCCAGTTTTCAATTTACGAACAACTCAGAATATGAAATATTTTATCTTGAGCTTATGATGAGGTTGAGAGATGGTATCGAAATACCTGAAGAGTTTAAAGAATCTTATGAAGAGACTATTGAGCGTGCCGGCAGTGTTTTTGTAAGAATATATTTTAACGAGTATTGGGATAGGTATATTGAAGATACCAATAGAAGGTACGCTGAAGATATTTTAGAACCAGTAAAACCCGGTGAAACATCCGGGAGAATCATGGTACATAGGAACAACATTTATTATGTAAAGGATTCTTCCGAACTTGATAACTTCGAATTAGAAGAAATTACGATACGATATTATGTAGATGAAGGCGCTAATGAAAAGGCTGTAAACTATGACTTTGCTAAAGATAAGCATATCTACGGCGATACAAAACCTGCTAAAGAAGCTATAGCAAAGCCAACGCCAGAACCTAAACCAACACCCGAACCTGATAAAGAACTATCTGAGGACGAAACTCCAATAAACTTATTTGAAGACATTGAAATATTCACGGAAGTAACAGAGAATAATGAATTGGAGTTTTGGTTTATAAATAATACTGAATTCACCATAACTGAACTTAATAAGTATTATAAGATAGGTATGGAATATTTCCCAGAAGAAGTCCAAGATGACATATTTATTTCTGAACGGTTTAGTTTTAAGTATGATGATGATGTTAAGCCAGGAGAAACATCCAATCGAAGACTTATGTCCGAATACTTAAGTAATGGAGACACGTTGAAAAAATTAGATAAAAATAACTTTAAGTATGCTTCCAGTAGTGATTTCAGTGTTAGATATAAAGATGGTAATAAAAAGTATTATTTATATTATAACAATAACAATGGCAAATATACACTAAGAGATGTAACATAATTTCTTATATGAAAATAAATGGAATAATAACAATAATCGAAAAAGCCAATGTGTCAATACTTTGATACTTTGATGTGATAAGAAGTTTGACCTGTCGTATATTAATGGTGCGTATACGTTATTATAGGTGTAATCAGAACTCAAATAAACCCGGTACAGACTACGTGTTCTCCATAGGATGTGTCTGACGATACAATTAAGTCAATTCAAAAATACCCTGACTATTTGGTGATGTACGGAAAAACTATTGAAGATTACCTCGCCAACTACGAAGAGGTCGTCAAGGGTACGATATTTTAAACGTAAAAACTTTTGCCACTATGAATAAAAATATAGTGATGCGTTTGAACGCCAAAAAGCAATGTACGAAAGCTTTGGCAACATAAAGTTAACGGGCAAAGATGCGCTTATAGATTTCCTGATTTCGTATAGAGATAATCGGAAAGAATTTACAGATGGTATAACAGAATCGTTGAATCGTTGAACCGCTAGGGTTAAGGAGGGTTACGCTCTATGGCTATTGTTGCGGTAGTTAAATACAATGGCGGGCCGAATGTCTTTGCATGGAAATATCCGAGTGAAGAACTTGGCACTTGGACACAGCTAATCGTTAACGAATCGCAAGAAGCTGTCTTTTATAAAGGCGGACAGGCTCTTGATGTATTTGCTGCGGGACGTCACACATTATCCACCGCCAACATACCAATATTGAATAAAATAATAAATATTCCGTTCGGTGGACGTTCGCCTTTTACGGCGGAAGTCTGGTTCATAAACAAAACTCATTCATTGGATATCAAATGGGGAACACCGACGCCGATTCAGTTACAAGACCCAAAATATAACGTATTTGTGCCGCTACGATCATTCGGTCAGTTTGGTATTCAGATCGGAGAGTCAAAGCAGTTTTTGACAAAACTTGTGGGGACAATGCCATTGTTTGACAAGGATAATGTCATAAAGTTTTTCCGTGGCTTGTATCTCACAAAAGTTAAAGACGCCATCTCATCATATCTGATTAAAAAAAGCGTTAGTGTTCTAGAAATCAACGCATACTTGGATGAACTCTCGGAACATCTGAAAGAAAGAATCATGCCAACGCTTGATGAATACGGCATTAGGCTATTGAATTTCTACGTCAATGACATCAATGTGCCGGAAGATGATCCCGCTGTAAAGAAACTGAAAGACGCGCTGGCTAAACGCGCAGAAATGGATATTGTCGGATACAGCTATGTACAGGAACGTTCATTCGATACACTAGAAGGCGCCGCAACAAATCCCGGCGCCGCTCAGTCAGGACTAATGGGAGCGGGCATTGGGCTGGGAATGGGCTTGGGCGTCGGCGGCGCGATGGGCAGCCAGGCTGGCGGAATAGCTCAGAGTATCAATGTCAACGAAATGAAAAAGTGCCCCGGTTGCAACACGGACATGAACTCTACAGATCGTTTTTGTACGGTCTGCGGGCAGGACACGCTAAAAACATCGACGCGAAGCACAGGTTTTGAAAACACAACCGTTTGTAATAAATGCGGCGCTAATTATTCTAAAAAATACAAGTTTTGCCCGGAATGCAGTGATCCCTATAATCCGTGCGTGTCTTGCGGCGCTGATATGGAAGAAGGCGCTTCCGTCTGTCCTTCGTGTGGTAAGGCTATTCCAAAACCATGCCCAAAGTGTGGGGCGCCTATTGAGAACGAGAAAATAAAATTTTGCCCAGAGTGCGGCGAATCTCTCATCCGTAAATGTAACGTTTGTGGCACGCAGATAGACGGCAATCCCAAGTTTTGCCCTGAATGCGGTAGTTCACTGGAGGTGTGAAGATGAGAAACAGAAATAGCATAATATCAATTGGCATCATAGGCGCAATCATACTCGCGTTTACTTTGAGCTCGTTTTTTCTCTTGAATATTGAGAGAATTGCGGTTAATTTTTGGGCGTTGACTTTCTTGTTGTTTTCTGAGTGTGTTCTGTTTGGGGGGCTAATCGGACTACGATTTCATGGTGTACAGCAAAACAAGGTCTTTTTGAAAGCAGGAATCACAACTGCTCTATCGCTATATTTCAGTATTACGCTCGTCAGTGTGTTTTTTGCAGGTTTGCTCAAAGAAAGATTGAATACATTTTTCCTGATTGAGCTTGCCATCATCGCACTGTTTTCCATTGCCATTATGGTTATCCTTGCGTTTTCCCGAGAGGTTAAACACAGCAATGAAGCGGATATAGCAAAAGTCGGAAACAAAGAGTCAAAGAGAGGAGGGTTTTAAGATGGCTTTAGGCAAGCGCGACGCAATAATTTATTCTCTTGTTACAATAAATAATATAACTTCAATCGACCAAATAGCATCTACGATTGGAGTTACGCCTAATAAAGCATTTAAAATAATACAGAATATGATAAATACATCAAATACTTTATTTGACTTTGCTAATGACGCCCTTTTATTAAAAAACGCGCAAATTGATCATCTGAACAGAAAAATAGTTCTTGACCCGAGTTCTGCAAACAGGCAAAGAACAATATTCAAAAATCCATTCGCACAAATAAAAAAATCTATTTCCATGAATAATGTAAGTGTATCAGCAAGGCAACAAAGAGTGGTCACTTGCAATGGGTGTGGCGCAGAAAATATGGTTGTTGAAGGCTTGAGCGCAGAGTGTGCATACTGTGGGGCCTCAATAAACTAGACTATAGGGAGGTATTGTGATGGTAAACAACACTAAAAAAAGTACATCTTGGGGTTGGATAGTTTTTTGGTTTATCTTATTCTGGCCGGTGGGTGTATATCTGTTGATCAAGAAACTGTCTGTTGACAAAAGCGCGATGATGAAAAGCAGCAAAACACTTTTCATTGTTTCATATATCTTGATGGGTATTGGCGCCATATATCTTATTATGGCGTTTGCAGAGGATCCCAACATGATTACGGCAGCTATTGTCTTCGGCTCCCCCGGCGTCTGGCTATTCTTCAAAGCAAAGAAAACAAAAGTTACGGGAGAACGGTACAAAAAATACATTGCACTTGTTGTCAATCAGAAACAAACATCCATCGACAGCATTGCTCCTGCAGCCGGCGTGTCGTATGAAGTCGCCGTAAAAGACTTGCAAAAAATGATTGATACCGGATATTTTTTTGGCGCATATATAGATGCTACACAAAGGGTGATTGTCCTTGCTAATACTACGTCACAGCAGATTTCACAGGCAGCCTATACGACTCAGGTACAAGAAAAAGTCGCCACATGCGGAAGTTGCGGGGCTAACAACAGGGTAATCGTTGGGCAAGTCGCGGAATGCGAATACTGCGCATCTCCCCTGCAATAAAAAATAACTACTTATTCGTATTGAAGAATTATTCTTGCAGTATAATGTACGACGCGCTGCATTTGGTATTACTCAAAAAAATGATGTCCGTAAACTTCGAATTAAAGCTGAATACACATTACAAAATTGCGAAATTTGCAACAACTAAACCAGATAAGAATGACTGGAAAAGTGGAGGAAACACATAGATTGATTAGTTGAGAAAACACGCAAATTGATAGTTGGCCAAATGTAGTAATTTAGAGGGACTGCAGAGTTTCCGAACAGTCTCGTAATAGCAATAGGATATTGACCCCGAATGTGATGTGCATGCACCAAATTAAATAGAATGGAGAATTAAAAATTAATAAAAAAATAATCTTTATACCGTTAATCATATTATTATTAGTTTCACAAACCTCCTGTATTTCCGCTACTTTAGCCGAAATGCAAACAGCAGCCATAACAACAATTGGCACAACTACTGCTGCAGACATTACTGCAGTTGAAATTGCATCAACACCCAAAGAACAATATGAACTAGAAGCATCTGGAAATGAGTCTAGTGAATCGAGTGTCTATCATATTAAACAAAACGAGATTAATGAAGTTTTGGAAAATAATCCAAATGCTATTAAGTATAATAACTCTGTGTTGGAAGTAGAAGTATTGGACGTATCATACAATTATTGGGCTATCTATGATTATTTTAAAAGAAATAAGCCTTCATACTTAGACTATATTGAAGGGGCTGGAAAGAACAATTTTACTTTTGTTGAAGTAAAAACCCGAGTTACTCTTCTAGGAGGCGACAGCATTCAAATAAAGCCCAGTATGTTCAACTTATTCTCAAATAATGAAATCGACAAAAGCAGGAGAGAAAATGACGGGGCTGGCAGCAATGTAGAAGCATATTTATCAAGCCCGTCAGAGTACATTACTGGTGTCATAATTTTCAGTATCTACAAACCAGATATATCAACTGCAAAAATGGATTTTGACAATAACAGATTTGATATATCATTTAAGGAAGAATAGCCGGTTATTACCCTACGCGTGCATATTCCGGTCGCATGCGACCGGAATATGCAGCCTGATTATTTAAGTCAGGCTAATCTATATAATGAGGTGGCAAGACAATATATACGTGAATGCAGGAAAGAAACGAACAATGTCAGAGCGTATGTACAGAACCAGCACTGGACTTGATAAAAACCCATAATACATACAAATAATATAAGACCAGGACTAGAGGTGGATAAGGGGTCATACCTCGTGGGATACGTAACTCTATAGAAAATCAATTGCGAAGGGGTAGATAAATATGATTATTAAATGATGAAAGGGAAATAATTATGAAAACCAAAATTGTTGTAATACTATTGATGATGTTTGTAATATCTATGAATGTATATGCGGAAACAGATACTATTTATGCATCATTTAATGAAATAAAGCTATATTTGGACAATACAAGAGTTGAAAAAGACACAATGTTATATAATGGAACAACATATGTCCCGTTAAGGGCAATATCAGAAATGTTGAATCTGGAAATAAACTATATAGACGAAACTAAAAGTGTATATCTTAGTGAAACAGATAAACCAGTAGAAATAACAAATCAATACGCAAGACCTGATATAATATATGGTGAGATTGTGCTTAATACATATGTTGATAATAATATTTTAAAACTTTCTTATACAAATAATACAAGATACACAATAGAGGAATATAAAATAATATGGTTAGATACAAGAGATGATGCATCAATTATGTTTATATGCGGAAAAACTACTCCTGGACAAACTTCAAATGTAGCTGTTGGTTATGATTTAGATTATGAAGTAACGGCAGATGGTTCATATTATGATTATTTAGATAATGAAATATTTGCAACATATAATAAATACATTGATGATAATGGAAGAACTGCGGTTAGACTTTGCAATGATTATTATGATATATCATATTATAAAACAATTGATGCGTCCTTTAATGAAATTTCATTATATTTAAACAATATAAAGGTTGATAAAGAAACTTTGCTTTATAATGGAACAACTTATGTTCCTCTAAGGGCTATATCTGAAATACTAGGTTTAGAAGTTGAATATGACTACGAAACTAAAAGTGTATATCTAACAACAAAAAGTGTTTTATCGAATACTGGTAACAATAAGAAAGCGATTGAAACTGAAATCAAGCCTAATGAAAGTGAATCAAGAAATAAGACATTTGAAGATAGTTTTGTATGGGGTATATATACAGTTAAAACAAATCTTTCTGATAAGAATTTAAAATTAATCGAAGATGCATATGAAAAGTCAAAGAAATTCAGAATAAGTGATATAGAGATTTTTACTGATACAGTCGTCACTCGAGATGGTGCGATAATTACTAATCCTGGAGTCATAATTAGTGCAAGAGAAGGAGGAATTGTCACAGGCTCAAATGTACGCCGTGATGTCTTAGCAATGTATTTTAAAAATAATTCTAAGGATTTAGTAATACATGAATTTATATATCATGGAATTGATTCACGGACTGGCAAAAAGATTACATCGTCTAGATACAGCCCTTTTCCATATGGGATTGTATATGGCGCTAGTTCGCACGACGAAGAGGAGGGTTATGGCGGGATTCCAGTTCTTTTTATTGAAACATCAGAAAACGGAAATGGCGTTAGCAATAGTGCAGATATAGGCGAAGAATTTATATATGTTGCTGATGAAGAATATATTAAGCCTGTATATATTGAGCTGATTATCAATTCTGTAGAATTTTATGATAACTCTCCGTTGCGTGCAGATTTTAAGTTAGTTTATTATTTTGAGTCAGATTCTTATGATATTACAATTGAAATAAATGGTAACGGGCAGGCGTAGAAATATGAATTAAATGCTTGCATGCTTATTGCAGCCATTGTCGTAAAGAAAGGTATGCGTTATTTGCAGCGTGTTTTCGAGTTTTCAACACTGTATGTATTGTGGGAAGTAGCCCGTGTCCCAATAAAAATCGTGTTCATTGTGGCTATCCCAGCTCAAAGTTGAGTTGGGGTAGGAGAATTTGCGAATGCAATCTCATTGGCAAATGCCAATGTTTTTGCATTCGCAAACCCTCTTAGCGTAAGAAGTTGCGCCTGTTGGTATACACTGGTATACACTGGCATACACTGGAATACACGTCCCGCCGCAGTTGACGGAAAACGCATTTCTAATAAGCCCACGATCGACTGATTCTTTTGACTCTTTTGCAGTTTTAAATACTCATATTTTGAATAGATACCTTTCATAAGTTCATGCTATAATCATGCTATAGTGTTGTGGATACAACTGAGTTTTTCGACCGCAGCTTTCGGGATGGCGCAAACAATTACTACCGACCGAGCGAAAATTATGCCACAAATTAAGGCAAAATTGGAACACTGAAAAATGTGATTGACTTTTGCAAACACAAGAACAGCATGCTGATTAGGAATGCTCGGTCAAACTGTATCATACAGGATACATGGAAATTTTGGAGAAAGAACAAGGATACGCATTGTTACTGGAGCAACTGAAAATTCATGCCAACCAGATTTACAGATACGGTAAAACTCTCGCCGAAAAATACCCTGCCGATGTATGCGCTTTATTTATAAGTCAAATCAACGCTGAATCAGGTTCCGCGCAAAATCGTGGTATGTATCGTGAGGTCAATTCTCACATAGCAATATTTTTAAAAGCGGGATATAAAGCCGAGGCAATGAAATTAGTAAAAGAGCTTAAAGAAAAATACAAGCGCAAAACTGCTTTTGTCGATGAGTTAACGAAGTTAAAAGGGGTGCGGTTCTAGGTCATCCCCACGCTAACGAATCAAATACTATAATCATCATCGCACCAACAAATCAAGAGCCATCGTCTTGTTGGGAGTCTAATACATATCTAATCTCAATTTGTATAACCTTTTAGTAAAGATCTTGAACATACCAGACGGCGTCATCATAAACTACGATCCCATCGCGTTCAGTGCCAGACATTCTACGGATGCCATAACAGCGTTCCATTCCACATAAGCGGCATAGTCGAATTTTCGCTGATAACTTTGCCATAAGCCAACCAACTCGGTGCTTTCGGCTATTTCTTGTAGAATCAAGTCCAAATCATGCAGTAAGACGATAGAACCGCGTTTAGCGCCTGTGTTGGCAAACGCCTCTTTGAGTATAGCGAAATCAATATCACAAGCCCGTGCTGTGGTAAGCGCATAGATATCATAGAAGTCCCTCATCCGGGTATTGACAACGCCACGAGAGAGGACTGTTTCCAGTTTCTCCGCCAGTACTGTTTCTATATTACTGAAACTTAGCACATGAAAAATGCATACTGATCCTAGAAAATTCAATAGTTGCGCCACATAAATTTTCTATCACACGCAGTTTTGCACTGTATCCTGCC
>WRNQ01000007.1 GCA_009776565.1 Synergistaceae bacterium
GCCTGCCAACGATAGTGGCTCGCCTGCCAACGATAGTGGCTCGCCTGCCAACGATAGCGGCTCGCCCGCTGCAGATAGCGGCTTGCCTGCCGACGCAGGTAGGCGCCATGCTAAGTTTGATGTTGAGAAAATCAAATTCCTTGATCCTTGCATGGGCTGTGGGCACATCCTGATATACGCATTTGATGTGTTTATGCAGATTTACAGATGGATGGGATATGCAGACCGGGATGCAGCTAAACTGATCCTCGAAAAGAATCTCTATGGTTTGGAAATAGACCAAAGAGCATGCCAATTAGCCGCTTTTTCGCTTATGATGAAAGCTAAACAGTACAATTGCGACATAGCGCCGTTTGTGCCTCTCAACTCGCTGCTCGCGCCTCAGTGCAAAGAACAACATATTGCACTCCCCGCATCGTCGCTCACGTCTCCGAGCGAAGAGCAACGAAGTGCGCTCCCAACCTCGCTACTCATGTCTCTGTGCAAAACGCAGCAGATTACGCCCTTAGCTCCGACCCCCGCCTCGCCGCTCGCGCCTCAGTGCAAAGAACAACACATTGTACCGCAGGTCTTTCACCCTTGTGGATTCGAAGACGGGATGGAGTTTGGCAGTTTGTTGAGAGCTGAAGATCTTGATGGTTTGCCACATGCTAACGGCGGGCGACATAACGCATTTTGCGATGAAAGCGACGCGCCATCAGCAAATGCGAGGCGACGAGATACATTCAGCGACGGCGCTGATAATATCCACGTCCCGTCCGACGCTGACAATATCCACTACTCGTCCTGCGCTGATTGTATCCCCTACCCATCTGATGCTGATAATATTCACGACCTGTCCTGCGCTGATTGTATCCCAGACCCATCTAGTGCTGATAATATGCACAACCCGTCCTGTGCTGATAATATTCACGACCTGTCCGGCGCCGATAGTATCCCCGACCCGTCCGGCGCCTATAATTTTTTTCATCTCCTCGCACAAAAATATGATCTGGTTGTGACTAATCCGCCATACTTGGGAAAGAGTGGCATGAATGACAGGCTGGCTCGGTTCGTAAAAGAGAAATACCCGGACAGTAAAAGTGATTTGTTCGCTGCGTTTATCGAACGGTGTGGCGAGTTTTTAAAGCCGCACGGCCTGCAGGCGATGATAACAATGGAAAGCTGGATGTTTCTGTCCTGCTACGAAAGTCTGCGACAGAAACTGTTTAGGACGAGAGCAATAATCAATCTGATCCATATGCCCTATCTTGGAAGAGGCGGAACAAGCTTAGGTATAAATTTCGGCACATCAATGTTTGTGATGAGTAAACAAACTATAAAAGGATATTTGGGGCAGTACGGTTGTATTCGATTCTACGAGACAGATGACGACGGCGTACCCTTTACATTTCCAACCGAAAATGAGCGCTATAAAACTACCTCCGCCCGCAATTTCGAGAAAATTCCGGGAGCTCCTGTAGCGTATTGGGTGAGCGAAAAGGTATTCGATATATTTGCCGCGGGCAAGAGTATTAATGAAATGAGTGATTTTACAGGCTCACAAAATATTACTTCAGATAATGAAAGGTATTTGAGATTTATCTGGGAAGTCGGCGCAGCCGAAATTGGGAGGGGGCGCCGATGGACATTTTACGCCAAGGGGGGAGATTACAGAAAGTGGTATGGGAATATTGAGTATCTGGTTGATATTTCAGACGCTGCAAAGAACTATTATAAATCAAACCAGACGGCAAACCTCTTAAGTAAAGAATACTGGTATCGGGAAGGAATAACATATTCAGCCGTCACAAGCAAAGGCACAGGGTTCAGATACTTGCCCCCGATTGGAGGGTTTGACAAAGGAGGGGCGACACTATGCGACGTTCAAAACATCTATTACATATTAGCCCTGCTAAACTCCAAAGTTGCAGAGATGGCTTTTAAAATATTAAATCCGACAATTAATATGCAAATACGGGACATAAAGGCCCTCCCAATCTTTGTCGACGATGAAAAGCTTACAACGATCGAACGACTGGCAAAGGAAAATATTCAACTCTCGAATGCTGACTGGGACGCGTTTGAAACGTCAAAGGATTTTAAGCGTCACCCTCTGCTCGGACATTTGAATGCCTGATAAGCGCGACGTCAAGCGTACGATACACAGCTTTAAAAGTAGAAGCGTTATTGGTTGAGGCCGGGCTTAAAGATACAGCCGTTCCTCAAGCTCTTTTATGAAATCGGACACGTCCTTTGACACGCGAAAGTTATTCGAATCCCACAAATTGTACAGCGTTTCAATGTCGTCATAATAGCCACACGCCTTGCTCTCCGGGTTTGCTAAAAACTTCTCATAACTCGCCTTGACTTCCGGAGACAACTGATCGTTATAATCTATTACCGGCGTGTTGTCTAAATTAAAGCACCCGGCGAAGAGGTACAGCGCAAAGCGAAGATCCCCGTTGACTGCTTCATTCTCGATGAAATCAGGGAAATCCTCCATTAGGGAACTCAAATCAACGATCCATTGCGCCAGATCATCCCAGGATATCATAAGCGCCATATCGTCAACCAGATAGTTCGATAGATACTGCTCAGTCATCCCGAGGTATCGGTTATATGCGGGCGACAGCCTTCCAGTAAGGGCTACATTGATGGCGGTGTAGTTGACGCCGTATCCTATCCCGCCCTCGCCCAATCGGGCGGAGATAAAGCTGTTACCTCGCAACTTTTCGTAGAATGCATCGTCGTTCCAATAGACTTCAGATAGATGGTCGGCAACCCGATTGACAAGGCTGATAAAGCTGCTTACGGCACTGTCGGGCAGGATGCCGCGATAGGTGAGCAGATCGGCCATAAAGACCTCCGTTTCCTCGACAGTCTCTCCCGGTGCGTTTTCAATCATCTTGATATAGGCGGCTTCAAATTCGCCGGAGTTTTCAGGGAACCCGGGCGTCGGAGCCGGTGTTGCCGATGAAACCGGTGGAGGGCCGCTTGGCCCAACAGTAGGCGCCGAAGTCGGTTGCCGAGTGGCTACAGCTCCTGAGTCGTCTGTGGATCCGCTTGGATTAGGACGCTGCTCTCCTGTTAAGCCTCCTGGTGACCCTTCTGAGTGACTTGGTGCATCAGTTGTAGCTGGTATTGTCGCTGGATAGAGGTTTGACACTACCTCTGTATCGCTGGCCTCTGTCGCCGTTATTTCATTGTCGGCAGCCGCAGTATCAGGATGAGGTATTGATTCTCCTGCATTTGTCACACTTTTATTGCGATCTGACAGAAAACTAAAAGTATCCCAGCTCGGAGAGCCAAATAAACCGAAGCCTTTTGTGATGATTCCCAAAACAACAAGTGCGACAACGATGAGAACCGCGCAATATATGATCATTGGAATTTTATTTTTCTTTTTAGCCACAACCTGTACGGAAGCGTCAGCTTGACCATATCCCTGTTGCTGAATGTACGGCGACTGATCTGCCTGTTCAACATTCGGAACGAGTAGACTCTTATTCATTATATGTCCGCAGGAAGCGCAGAACTTCGAGTTTTCTTTTACCGCCGCACCGCATTTTGTGCAGAATTTTGCCATGAATCCCACCACTCCTTTCTACCATTCCTGAAACAATACGACTGAACACCACATTTGGCTAAGCATTCCAACAGAGAATAACCTTTGTAACGGTCTCCGCCATCACGTGAAAACCGACCCCACGTGTTTGTTATTATGCGGATCCTATTTTTGATCTTTATCTGTCTGACTTATTGGCCACACTATTATAGTAAAGTTCATCAGGACAGATATCTTGACCGTGTATCCATTCAACGCTTAATCCCTCTGGTTCCTCTGGTTTTCTATGGTTTTCTCCGATTTTCCCCAGGGCTTTCCCCAGGGCTTTCCCCAGCTTTCCCCAGTTTTCTCCGATTTTCTCCGATGTACACAGCCCTATGTTTTTATTGATTTGTTTTACAATTACCAAGCCGTCACCTGACTAATACCTCTTAACCGGAAGGCAGAGGGTTCTTTTAACGCCATATCTATCATTAACAGAGACGACGTCCATCTCAATTCCATATACATCCTCCAAAACTTCAGGGGTAATTACGTCTAGAGGCTTCCCAAAGGCGGCCACCCGCCCGTCGCGCATGATCATTACTTTATGCCCCACTGCGAGGGGGTGCTCGGGGTTGTGCGTGGACATAACCACGCAGTACCCGTCGTTCGCAAGACATGATACGGTATCTGTTAAGAGCTGTTGGTTTGTGAAGTCCAGATTGGCGCCCGGCTCGTCCATAATGAACAGTTTAGCAGACTGGCATATCGCGCGGGCAATTAGCACGAGTTGGCGTTGGCCGCCGCTCAAAGAGGTGTATTTTTGGTTGGCCAGGTGTGTGGCGTTAAGCCTGTCCAATGCGTCAAAGGCCGCCTCGCGGTCAACAGGTTTTGGCGACTCAAAAGCTGAAAAATGACTTGCCCTTCCCATTATTGCTATATCTAACGCAGTATATGAAAAAACGGGCGTATGGCTTTGAGGGATGTATGCCACAAGATTTGCAAGCTCTGATGGTTTTAGGGACTGGATTTGCCTGCCGTCAATGCGTATTTGTCCGCCGGTGATTTGCAGTATACCGAGCATCAGCCTGAATAACGTAGTCTTTCCGCAGCCGTTGGGGCCTACCAGACAGAGAACCTCCCCCTTATCAGCCGTGCAAGACACGCCCTTTACAATGTCGTCCCCTCCATAACCGCCGCTTAGGTTTTCTATATCAAGAAGCAGTTGCCTCTACCCCCTCCGTTTAATAATTAGTTGGACAAAGAATGGCGCGCCTACGACGCTTGTAACTACCCCCAGAGGTAGTTCCAATGACAGAACTGAACGCGCTATGTCGTCCATAAGCAACAGAAAAACCGCGCCCAATATCGCGCACGCGGGCACAAGCCGTTTGTAATCAGGGCCTACAAGCGCGCGGCCTATATGTGGAATCATAAGACCGACCCAGCCAATCAACCCTCCCAGGCAAACTGCGGCGGCGCTTATCAAGGTTGACGATGCGATGAATATCAAACGGTATCTTTTAGTATTTATACCCAGGCTTTTTGCTTCCTCGTCATCCAAAGAGAGCAAATTAATGCGCCAGCGTAGAGCGAAAATGACTGCAAGCCCTGCAATCATGGGGCCGGCGCTCCATCCAAGCCCCTCCATGTTGGTTTTAGTAAGGCTGCCCATCAGCCAAAAAGTTAACTGCTGAAGAACATCGTTTGGGTCGGCTATATATTTTATCATGGTAACGCCGGCGTTACACAGCGCCATAACCATCGAACCTATGAGTATCAGGCTGAGCGTTCTGGAATGAGCTGACTTCCGGCTTAAAATGTAGGAAAGAGCTACAGCCGTTACTCCTCCTGCAAAAGCCAACGCCTGTATCAACACATTTGGAAAACCAATAAGAATTGCTATAGCGGCGCCCAGGCTCGCGCCTGACGACACGCCAAGTATATCCGGCGACACTAGCGGATTGCGAAACATACCCTGATAAACGGAACCCGCCACAGAAAGCGACGCGCCTATAAGGAATGCGGATAGTATACGCGGGAGCCGTATTTCCCAGAATATCGTTACAGCCTGCGGTAACACGTCTCCCTGATAGCCGAATCGTGATCCGAAAGCTTTTATTACTTCAAAAGCACTCAATGGATAATAACCGACCATTAATGAAAAGAATACTGCAAATAACATTAACATAAGCATTCCCAGAAACAAGAGATTATACTTTCTCCTAACCCTGGATTCTTCATCTATGTGAATAGACTTAATATTGTCCACCTCCGGTCGGTACATACGGGCGACGGTACGCTTTACACGGTTTAGAGAATGTGATAGCATATGGACGAGCGATAAATTTTTATATACGATTCGCTTTCACATACGAAACGAAGCGTTGTTTTAATAGAGTATAGTATTCTCATTTTTATGTCAAGATAGCCCGACAGAGCGACAGAGCGACAGAGCGACAGAGCATGACACGGCTCGACATATCACACCTTTAATTGCATTAATCACGAATTGCATTGCTTTGCATTGAATTGAATTGCTTTGCATTGAATTGAATTGCATCAATCACGAAATGCATTGCATTGAATTGAATTGCACTAATCACAAATTGCATTGCATTGAATTGTATTAACTTGGTTTATGCTAGCCTTGAATTGTATTTACTGGGAAAAAGGAGTAGCAATGAAAAATAATTCTAAACTGATTGTACTTTTTGCTTTACTTTATGCGTCAATTCTGGCTATTACCACTGTTGCCGGCTGCACAGGCACGCGGGATATGACTTCGGGTTCACATTCGGATTTGTCTCCGGATTCATCTGCTGATTCACATTCGGATTTGCCTCCGGATTTATCTGCGGATTCACATTCAGATTTGCCTCCGGATTCGCACCCGGGTTCGAACCCGGGTTCGCCTACTGATTCGCTACCGGATCCGCACCCGGGTTCGCCTACTGATTCGCACCTGGGTTCGCACCCGGGTTCGCCTACTGATTTGCTACAGGGTTCGCCTACTGATTCGCTACCGGATTCGCACCCGGGTTCGCCTACTGATTCGTCTCCGGTTATGACAAGCCGTGAGATCACAGATATGGCAGGGCGAATAATAAAAGTTCCTGACAGGATAGATTCAGTATTTTCAACTGATCCTGTTTCTGCTATATATCTGTACACCCTCGCCCCTGACAAATTGCTTGGCTGGAACTACGAGCTTAATGAAACCGAGCGTAGCGTCATACTGGAAAAGTACCATTCGCTGCCCAACTTCGGCATGGGCGACGCAATAAATTACGAAACTGTCATCGCCGCAAATCCGACCATTGCATTAAATGTCTCCGCTATCAATGCAGGAACTATAGACGCGTGTGACAAACTTGCTGCAAAACTGGGCATTCCTGTTGTTATGGTCAGCAACAGACTTGAGGACGCCACGGCTGTTTATCGCTTCCTCGGCGACTTGTTCGATATGAAGGAACAGGCGGAAAGGCTGGCGGCATACACTGAAAAGACCTTTGCTGATATCTCTGATAAAGTAATATCAAGCCAGGACAAAGTCCGTATTTATTATGGCAATGGCGAAGATTCTCTGGAAACCGCGCCCGCCGGTTCAACTCACGGACAAATCATCGACATGGTAAATGCGATAAACGCGGCGGATTTGGAGATTGGAGAAGGATCGTTCATACGCATTTCGCCGGAGCAATTGCTAACATGGGATCCTGACGTAATTATAGTTATAGGCGAGGCTAAGATCAACATGAGCGGGAGCGCCGCCGCTAATTCTATTCTCGTCAATAAAAACTATGCAACGTTGAAAGCCGTAAAGAACGAAATGGTATTTGGAGTCCCAAACGCGCCCTTCAACTGGGTTGACAGACCGACGGGGCCAAATCGGATCGTGGGTATACGCTGGCTTTCAAAAAAAATCTATCCTGATTATTTCGATTTTAATATTGATGATGAGGTACGTGAGTTTTTTCAGCTATTCTATCATGTGGAACTGAATAATGAACAGTTGCTTCATGTGTACAATGGGTTTTAGCTTGTGACATCGTATATATAGTATATACATCGTATATAAATAGCATAACCGTCGTATAACCGTCGTATAACCGTCGTATAACAGTCGTATAAACGCCGTATAAACGCCATAAAACGCCATAAAACCGCCAGAAAAAACCATATAAACGCCATATAAATTGCTTGTTGAGATGTGATTAAATTGCATTTTATCACACATATATCTTATAATTGATATATAAAGATACCAAACAATTGATGTATCAAGATACCAAACAATTGATGTATCAAGATACCAAACAGTCAATATATCAAAAAAATCAAGGAATGAGCAAATATGGTCGCCGCTTTGATAATCGCCGCCGGGAAAACCGATCGAAGGAATAGCTTTGAGCCGCAGAAGGAAATCGGAACGATTCCGAACATCCTGCGTATCGTGAAGATATTTCAGCGCGCCGGTATAGATCGAATCGTTATAGTCTGTGAAGAAGACGAAGACAAAGTGATGAAGTTTGCCGCGCGTATGAATGTCGTTTTCCTTCGCAACCGTCATGACGCCGATATGTTTGAAAATGTGAAGATTGGGCTTTCCTATTTACTGGATAAATGCGTTGCTGCGATAATCACACATGTGGACGTTCCCCTGTTTTCTGTTGATACTGTGTACAGGCTTATGGCGGCGGAAGGCCCGGCGTGTATTCCTTCCTATGATGGAAACACAGGTCATCCAATGCTTTTGCGCTCTGAGCATTTTCAAAAGGTTTTGTCTTACAGAGGGGAGGGGGGACTTAGCGGCGCGGTTAACGCGTCCGGATTGCAGAGCCGGATAATTAATGTGGATGATGAAGGGATACTTGTCAATGTAAACTATAAAGATGATTATGACCGCCTGGTTGCCGAACACAGCCTAATGGAGTTGCGCCCGGAGGTTTGCGTCAGTCTCGTCAAAGAAAAAGCGTTCTTTGACCCGCGAGCTCATCAACTTCTCCGGCTAACGGATGAAACAGCTTCTTTACGCGAGGCGTGTAAACAAATGGGAATATCCTACAGTCAGGGGCGAAGTATAATCTCGATTATAGAACAGCAGTTAGGATTTTCGATAATTGAAAGCCGGCAGGGAGGGAAGAGCGGAGGGTATTCATTAGTGACTAATGAAGGAAAAGAACTTATGCGTAAGTACACCGAGTTTTGTGCTGACGCCAGACAATATATGAATAAAATATTCGGCGAGTATTTTACGTGACCTTGAGTATTCTGTGTATCAGAGAGTATTTTAATGACATTACTACTTTACTTATGAATCATCCAAAATGGGATATATATAACGCCCTCTTTTTTTTGGAGATAATTTTTCGTGATCACAAGCCCGGTCTTTGCCTCATAAGTCTTAATAAATGAGAATAATCCCTTTAAATCTTTCTCCAAAACGGTGTTGCGGTATTTGACCTCTACCGGCGTAAGTCCGAATTTTTTGTCTATGATAATATCAGCTTCCTGCTGATTGCTGCGCCAGAAATATACGGTAAAACCCTCGGATTCACTATAGTTTCTTGCCATTTGGACAGTGCAGTTTTCAACCTGAACCCCTTCGCTTTCGGGTGAAGGTTCATAATTCCTGAGTATGCCGTTCAGAACGCCGCTATCACTTATATAAATCTTTTTATTCTTACGGATGACTTTGCCAACGTTCGGAGAGTAGTTGTTACACACTGAGACAAAAAATGCCTGCGAGAGGTAATTCATGTAGGACGATATCGTGAGCGAATCGACGCCAAGAGTCTGTGCAATAGACGAGTATGAGAATTCGCTTCCGCTATTGGCTGCGATATAGAACAGCAGCCGTTCAAGGATTTCGGGGTTTTTGATCTTGTAGATGCTGACGATGTCCCGATATAGCCCTCTTGAGATAATGTCTTCGGTCAGTCTCTTCCGCCAAATCATCAAATTGTCAGTATCAAAATACTCAGGATAGCCCCCGCACAAAAGGTACGTTTTTGTAATTTTGTTCATGGCGCTTTCAAATCCGGCTAGTTTGTACTTGTTTTGATTGAGTTCCTTATAGTATTCTTCGGGGTTAGCGAACACAGAATCTGTGGGTTGCAGAACGCAAAAAGCGTCTAGACCCAAGTCTTCCTTATATGCGGTGTAAAACCTTGTAAACTGCCCTATGCTCAACGGCAATATGTAAATATCATCCAGCCTGCCCATCATAGATTCTCTGGAACCCTCAAACAAATGGATAGACGACGAGCCGCTGATGATGAATTTTATATTGTATCTTCGGTCATAAAGGCTTTTCAAATATAGTTGCCAGTCTTTTATGAAATGTATCTCGTCAATAAAGATGTAAACTCTGTCGCGCAATGTTTCAAAATCCTGATGTAATACTTCTTTTGTATAATCATTTAATATATCATAGACAGTTTCGTGATTGCTGAATAAACCCGGATCGTCACCACTGAAGAGCAGAATATTTTTGGGGTTTGTGTTAGCGTCCAAAAGATAATTGATTGTCTGATACATGAGCGTTGATTTGCCAATGCGCCTTGGCCCTATGAGAGAAATGATTCTTTTGTCTTCTAAAAGCGCGGTTATATCTCTAAACTCATCCCGGACGACCTTATACAGAAAAGGCGAGTCAACCTTGCCTGTAACCCACCAGCGATTTATTTTGTGCAATGTAATAATTCTGTCCATTCGTCATACGACCCCATATGTAAATTTCTTGAATATGTTATATATATTTTAGCAAATTTGATGAATGAAGTAAATAAATTAGAAAACAAAAAACGGTTGACATAGATTAGAGATAGATTAGACATAAATTAGAAAACAAAAAACGCCGGACATAAATTTGATAACATAAAACGGTTGGCATAAATTTGACCTGACTAAAAACACAAAACGCCCTTCTTTTGTGTTAGAATTATAATATTAGTGCGAACTGAGTTTAATCCACCAGCGAAGAAAACAGAGGAAATGATAAGAAAACAGTAGTAAACAGAAGAAAGTAGTAATATAGAAGAAAGTAGTAAACAGAAGAAACAAGTAAACAGAAGAAACAAGTAAACAGATGAAGGAAGTAAACAGAAGTAAGGAAGAAACCTGAGAAAACCAATGAAAGCGGGTTGACATGAATGTCTATATTAAGTGCAAAGCCGTTGGCAAACGCCGTCCGGTTTTGAATGACACGCCATATGCCCTGCCAGATGGAATAGCCTCGCTAAGGCAGTTGATTGAGGCGGTTGTGCGTCAGGAAACCGGGAAGTACAACAGCCGGGGAATGGAAAACATGCTTGTCCCTTTCCTCACTGAAAGTGAAATCTACGATCAGAGCGAAGCGGGTAAAATCGGCTTCGGCCGCATCTACTCTGAAGGGCGGCCTGATCCCGGCAAAGCTGTCGAAACGGCGTGGCAAGGCTTTGAAGACGGGTTGTTTCGCGTGCTGATCGGTCAGAAGGAAGCTAAAGAACTTGACGCGCCCCTGGAAATACAGGAAAATGACGCGCTGACATTTATTCGCCTTACTTTCCTTGCCGGGCGCCTGTGGTAGCATAGTAGCCGCAATGTTACTCATCACTTGGCCTTTCACAGTCGCTCTCCTGGATCATGAGCTCACATCTTTCAAAAAAATTCATAACATCATGGATATATTTTAGCGCTCTATTGACGTCCTCATCAATGATTTCTATTTCATTAGGGTATCTCGGTTGCACTCCATAGAGGGTAAGAAACTCACTGATATCGCTCAATTCGTCAAAGCGCTTGTCGATTTTAATGCACATATCACATAACATTGGTAAGTCGTGCGTTCTTGGTGGATTTTGTGAATTTGCAATAAGAAATCCTTTTAACATTTTCTCAACGCATTGCTCTGAAAGATAGCAAATAATCTCCAGAGGTCTTGGTTGGGAGTGCTCGTTAAGGGTTTTAGCTGATTGTAAATCCCTCTTGGCGAATCTATACCAATCAAGCGCTTCTGGATTTTTCATAAAGTAGCACCCCCTCGTTGGCGATTGTGCGTTCCAGTGTTATTTGCTTTGACCGTCGCTCAAAAGTATCAACCGTTCCGGCTAAAATATCCATCGGCTTGCGTTTCATGCCGCGAAAAGAGCGGTATATGCTCTGTACAGCTTCCACTGGCCGTAGCCCTTCATTTGGGATAACTACATAAAAATCAAAATCACTGTACTCGTTCGAAGTACCATTCGCATAAGAGCCAAATAAATATAATTTCACAACAGGCACAGCCCCTAGAATTTTATCCTGTATCATCTGTATTTCTTCATTCATTACCACTCGATATTCCTCCCATAGAACTCAGTGTTATTAAGGTTTAGCGCATACATTTGTTCAACTAACGGTTTTCTTATCTGACTTTTCTGCTTTGCTCCATCAAAAGCCAACCCGAACTTATCAAAGGGATGTTGAGCAATATTTTTCTATGTTTGACTCCGATATGGAAGGGTTGAACACCGAACCTCAATATCACCAATCATTGTATGTTTATAGTATTGTTCTTCTTCAACATCCCAATCGTTAAATTTCTGAACCGGATCAATACTCCCAGTAAATCGTGTTTGTACTAACTTAATAATTGCATTAAGTACTAATGTCTGATTAAGCCCTGGCCCTACGGTAATAGATTTTATTATTTTTTTGTCGGAGTCATTGTGCTTTATATGTATGTCCATGTAGGGTTTAAGAATTCCATCTGTTTCCCGGTATTGTATCAGTTTTGCGGCATCCATTGCGGTATGTTCAGGGTAATAATTGGGTGAAAACAGCAAGCGCACTTCGGATTCATCTTCAAAACCAGGGTGCTTCATAAAGGAAGCGGCAGCTAAAGCTTGCATAGCTAAAATATGAACAGCATCATTGTTTCGATTTATGGCTTTTTGGGTTATTTTTTTAATATATCTTGTCTTATCATCATCTGCATAAAGTATACGACGTGGGATAACCTCCATACGATCTTCATAATAACCAATTGACGGAGCTGGCTCGCCCGGCCGTGTGTGCTTGGGGCGCGGTGGGGAAAACCCTTCATACTGGCAATTGTCAAGATCAAATTCTATTGCAATTCCGCTTTCTTTTCCATAGCGCATCCATTGACTCAAAATGTTGCCTTTTAGACAAAAGCACAGTATGAAGCTGTTTGGCGCGTTATATATGTTATCATTTGGTCCTATTGATGAAAAATAATCCAGATATTGCAAAAGCCATTCTTTTGCTCTGTCATTGGCGCCACCACTGTCTTTTTTTGCTGTAATATTTTCACATGCAATTTTCAGACCATCTGCCAGTTCTTGCGTATCGTTTAGAAATAGAAAATGGGAAGCCCATAGTGAGATAAACTTCGCATTGTAGCGTTCAACTTTATCTTTATCGTCTTCTTTTTTTAATTCTAAAATCTTCAATGCATTAGACAATGATGTGTAATGGAAAAAGCCCGATTCCCCATGGTTTGCGTTTGGAGACGCTTTTTCAAGCGGCAAGTCTTCACCATATGTTTTATGCCAGATTTCATGTTGTAATATAGATACGT
The DNA here is from genome assembly GCA_009776565.1 of Synergistaceae bacterium. Next base: position 13,098 of record WRNQ01000007.1, read on the forward strand.
ATTCAGAAATCATTTTATAATTGCTGTCCATCATAAATTGGCCCACTTCCGTCTTTTTTAAATTTAACAATCAGATTTTTCAGACAATCATAAGTGCGGCAACCCATGGTTGATATATCATCCATCGACAGATCAAGATCACGGCACCAAGGGGTCTTGCAATCGGCTCTATTTAAAATTCTGAAAGACTCATTCCTGTCAGGTTTAGGCGCTTCATGCCAATAACCTGGAGCGATCTCATTTATATTGTTTTTGAAAATCCTGGGGGAGCTACCTTTGCCGGTAATGAAGATTACTATTTTTTTACCACTGGTAATTTCATTTTTAAATTCGGATTTTTCTTTTAGCATATCCTCAAATATACGTTGACTCACCATGGGATTTTCATCAGTTGTTGTCGATAACCCTAATAAATAAATATCAATCAATATAATGTCACTTGTTTCCCAGTTTTCCGATAGTATTTTCTTGGCGCGCGCATATTGTTCATTAGCTGAATATGGTTGATGGTTTGAATTTGTTCGATCACAAGCTGGCGCAAGAATATCGTTTTCGTCGATGCCAGCTTCTCTTTTTAAATACTCTTTCAAATTTCTTTTTTGGGTGCTTTCGTCATCAATGATTAGAACTCTTCTCATTGTCAAGTCTCTCTTTCTCTACGATCTTTATTGGCATTGTTACTTCGTAATGTCCATCGTTAGTTGGACCGTACATAAACGTTTCCTTACCATAATAATTATCAAAATAATACTTCAATGTAGGTAAAGTAATTCCGCCATCATCATCTAATTGCTCGTCGGCTAGCTTCATATTTCTGAATTTTATTGCTCTGCCGTCTGCTGATGTTGAAACCTCAATGTGAACTTGTCGCTCTTTATCGTGAATTTGTCGTTCTTCATCAGAGTTTATTGGATTGCCATGCCGAAGCGCATTAAAAAACACTTCAAAAAATGCACAAAACCATATGTAACTAAAACTCTTAGGAGTGTCAAGTGTTATCTTTTCGAAATCAATCTCTATACTGCTGGTTTTGTCTGGAAAAACATCGGCCCCTTTAACCACAATCCGGCTTTTAAGTACTGACACTAGCATGACCTCATATCCTGTCATATCCATATTACGCATAATTGTAGCGTCTTTTGGAGACCAGCGTTGGGGAAAAGTTTTTCTTATACTGTGGATACTCCATTTACTAACTATTGAGTCCGCAATAGTCTTAACCGTTGTATACAGGTCATAAGCATACTCCGAATGTAGCAAATTTGATTTATGAGCCAGATCAATTGTTTCTTTCATAAAACTAAATGCCCTTCCTAACTCTTCAAATGGCGCATGTGCCCTCGATTTATCCGAGCTGAGCATTTCAAAACTCTTGCGGAATTCAAGATAAGTATCAAAAATGTTATTGTCATAATCTGCCACTAGCCTTTTCACAAGCTCGCTTCTCATCGAAAGCAGATTTCGCGCTTTCACAATTGCGCTCTGGATGGCCTTATTTTCATTATCCCAAAGCATTGTCTGTTCAAAATTGGTTTCACTTGAGTTTTCTCCGGATGGGGATTCATTCTCCGGAATCGCTCTGAGCTGATATGCAAAATAGTACTCTGTACTGCCAATGGTCGGATTGTCATATTCGTTAGCTAATAATTTTATCGCGGCATATCGGCTTTTTCCTCTGGGTACGTCACGTATCAAAAAAAAGGTATCACCAATCCTCAGAAGCTGTTCATCTATTATGTGATTTTTTATGATATCCGAAACAAAGCGCCTTGAATCTTTTATTGTATCTGCAGACTTTCCTGGATCAGGGAATAATTGATAGATATTTTTCTCCCCCGGCGTATCTGTATTAAGCACAGCAAACAATCCAAGGTATTTTGTGTCTGTTCCAAGTATTTTTGCTGAAAGTTCAAGCATCATGTGGTAGAAGCTATTTTCTCTTTCAAGACTGGACAAATGCGTTTTATCAAGTAGAAGGGATAAATAAAGCATAGGCACAAACTCGTTGTAGAGAATGTCGCTATTCACGGGTGATTCATGCATTTCTGCAACAAATTCGCGATAGGTATCACAGAAGTATTGGTCTAGTGTTGATTTGACAATCTTTTCCAGCTCACAATTTGTACTTTCATACTCCTCCAGAAGACGCTTCGAGGCATCGGCATCGCTCCAGGTATGAGACAAATTGAATGCTTTTTTGCATTCCCCTAATGCATCGCGAATCAAATACGTATTTTCCAGCCGAAGGAGGTTCAAAAGCGTAGAGGCATGTAAAAGTTTATCTTTAACACGGTTATAACCTATGCGTTTCCTGCCTGGTATGTGTAGTTCTTGTTTTTCTATGAGCAAATGTTCTAACCATACGCCCAAGTTCTCTTTTCTGCTTAAACTGAGTATTTGCTTGATACAAAACGCATAATTGCAGATGAAGCCTTCAGCTACTTCTTGATGCATATTTTTGATATACTCAAGTACATTGTTTATTGTATAAACGCGCAATAAATACGTTGAATTCATATTCGTCAGACAAGAGAATAAAACTTTGAGTAAAGTGAGGGATGTTATATATTCTCCCTCTTCATCCCGAGAGGGAGTTTTCAATTTGTCCACAAAATTCCATATATTGATCTTATCATTATCCTCAAGGAGTCTCGAATTGCCAGTAAAGTAGTATTCTGCAACTTCTAAAACGACTGGCAAAGCCGCCTCGATGACACTTTTTTTAAATGACAGAAATGGTTTGGATATCACCTTCAAGAATGCAAAAAAAGACTCTCTTTTTTCCCTTCCCTGCTCATGAGAGCATGAACAAATCTCATTAAGCTCTTCCCATATCATTTTTTGTACTGCTGTTGGGACCTCTCTATTTTGTAATGCGTTGAATCTGTTATTAATTCGATGTGTAGCAATTAGCCGATAATATGCGCGCCCCTGCAACCATCCGATGCGTGTCTTTTCCTCATCAACTAGTTCTGACCATTTTTTACCCGAGAATTTTCTGCTGTATTTATTGAGCACAACATCCTCGGGCCGTGTGATATCCTCAGAATTGATAATTTTATATTTTTGCGCTTTTTTAAGTGATATTTTGGACAGTTCATTTGTAGCGGCAGCCATGTTAATATCGACTGCAAAATTCTGCGCTTTTTTACACATCACGCATGCGTCATTATGATTTCTCATTGAGGATATATTCAATTCAAAAAAGCTATGGAAGTGGCCTTCTTCCACAAAATTCAACTGAGTGTTTTTCGAACATCGATTGATGAGAAGAATAACGCTTTGGAATAGGCGCACAGTTACGCCATCGTCTTTTTCGTGAAAAGCAGCTACTGGAAATAATGATTGCAATACACTCTTTGCGCGATAGAATGAAGCGCCTGTTACTATGGTGTCGTCCACAAAATGAAACCTGATCTCGGCTCTTGCATATCTGGCGCCAAACGCGCCGCAAAGATTATCATACAACGTGCGCAAATTGCTGTATTTTGCATTTATATTGGATCGATAATCACGCTTTGTATCCAACCAGATGATTTGTTTTGCCCTGTTTTTTTCCTTTACCGCAGACACAAAAGCTGCATTTGTATCATGTAACGGCGCAACGATGAAATTAAAAACAACGCCGTTGGTTTCGAAGGTATCAGATTCCTCTGTTATCCCGTTGAGCCACTTGTCAAATTTATCTTTCCCATCTGCATCACGGAAGATTGCATCAATAACTGTATCCGTCTTTATATAGTACTCAAAATGGTTGTCGCCATCCCGCACAATATGACCGTAGCAAAGCCCCTCTTTTAGCAAAGCGAAATTCCTGATTGATTCATTAAATTTTTCAGTGTATGCTTCAGGTCTACGCTCGTCCTTTTTTCCATACATGATCATTGGTACAACCGATGCGCGATTTGCTTGAATTAAAGGCTGTTCTTTGCAGAACTTGTCTGATGGAGGGAAACAATGAATGCATTCATTTGGCAGAAACCATTCGTTACTGACAGAAACGAAGAAATAAATGAGATTCTGATTGCTAATCCGGGCATGGGCATTCTTGTAATGAACATACCGCGGACTGGAACAGTCATTTATTTCTTCCCAGAACCTTTCTTCCAATCCATACCTGCCCTTTCCGGCATCTTTGCGCGGTAATTGATCGTCGCGAATTAAAACAACACAATGGTGTAAGATGACTGCCTGATAAAAGGCATTCTCATTGTCTGCTGAATAAGTATTGGACATCTTACATCTTAAGTCGGATTTAATTTTTACGTGCGTAGTAAGCGTGCTGCCTATTGGCACCACGACTATAAACCGTGAATGCTTATCAGGCTTCACTTTCCCCCACCTGCTGAAAGTGTCATCCCGGTTTGCTTCATTGTAAATGATATAATCTATCTGATTATCAGATAAATTTGAGAAGCGCTTTATGTTTTCCTTGAATGCGATAACAAGATTTTCTGAGTATGTTTCGTATCCAATCAAAACAAGTTTTGCAGCTGGTTCACGGTCAATCGTTTCTCGGATGACTTTGCTCGAAATTTTATACAGGAAATATGAAAATCGAGAAACATAATTGCTCAAGCCAAATAATAACGACGCTTCATAATAATTACCGTGAATATGAATTTTTGAGCCTACCCGCATATGCGTTTCCTCGAGACAACAGCCAAATGGCGACCCGAGAATATCTTGCTCAAGATCGGATTTCACTCTATCATGAAAGAGATCAGGAATAAAGCAATCAAACGGGAATATCTTTTCGGGAGCATATACAGCATAATCTGCATCACTTGCCTTTTCTTCTTCCCTCATTAATATTTTTACTTCATGAAGTGGTTGTCCTTTAGCCAATGTAGAGATTTCGAAGGTAGCCTCTACTGATGCATGCAACGAATTACCGTAGAACAATATTTCCTTCTCGGCATTAGGAGAACAGAGATATACCTGTCGCTCCGCCATTGCGTCATTTTGACCAGTCTTCATATAAATAAGAGAGAAGATTCTAATAAAAGCCGATAGAAACCCATCTGTTGCACATAGAATAGCAATATATTCAGGGGCATCCGTTTTGTGCGTAGCAAGAATTTTGATTAGGGCTTTGACAAATATCTCTGCTCCAGGCGCCGTAGTAATATTGGCTGCATTAAAGCATGGGAATTTCTTTTGTCCGTTGAGTTTTTTCAATTCTGACCAAATGCTGTTATATACTTTTGTTATAGTTTCTTCTTTTCTGTCATTTCTGTCTGTCTGCGCAAAAGCAAATTTCTCTTCAGGAATGAATTCAGCCTCCCATTCAAGAACTGTTTCATCAATTTTCAATTCGGCATTTAGCCCTGTTGTGCGGGGGTTATGCTTCTTTATCCCAATAGGCAAAAGAATTTCGTATTGAGTGCCTGGGATATGTATCTCTGAGGTTTCCGAAAAGGCCTGATCTAAAAATGGCTGATTGCTTTGATCATTATAGAATATGTTATCGGAAATAATGCGGCTTTCATTTGAGGAATACAATCGAAATTTTCCTTCCGCAAAATCGACAAGGTGCTTAAATACAAGCAGGCCGTAATGTGAGATGAGATTCTGAGGTTTGCTGTAAAACTTTCGCCAATCATTTTTTGCGGCGCCTTTCTGATAATCAAAAAAATCCACAAGTTTAAATTTTTTTAGACTAGCTAATAGCTCATTGTCAACATCATATTCTCGTGAATAATTATAGTCGGCGTCTGCCAATCCTATATCTTCCTCAATGTTCTTAACGAACCTTTTTGGTATGTCATATTCTGAATTATAATCAGAAATCAACACTTCCAGAAAATACTTCTTTTTCGCTATTCCTTTATTATCTTTACCATTGACTTCACCGTTAGTTTCACAATCTACTCCGCCATTGACTTCGCAGTCAGTTTTATCATTGACTTCGCCATTGACTTCACCATTGACTCCGCCATTGACTCCACCAATACCATAACGATTTCTAAGATAATCGCGAGAATCGTTAGCGGCGTGCCGGTCTTCTTTTGTGTGGTGAATTCTGAGGCATAGAATGCCTTTTCTGTTAATACCACTCTTTTCTTCAGAGTGCCTGGCGGCATTTTCCAAGAGATGCAATATTCCATCAGCATAGTCCTGAGCATCTATAAGAAGGTCGTCTCGCGAATCAGACAACAAAATTCCGTCTTCGTCAAAATATGTAATTTCACGTTCCTTGCAAAGAAAACTCCAAAATGTTAGAAAGAGACAATATGCAAGTACGCTTGTTGTTTTAGCTATTTTGTCAAGATAATTGAACATTTCATTTATTTTTACTTTTACTTCATCGCTTGACTTTTTCTTTATATTTCCATAAATTTCTTCTAAACACTTTTTACAATACTCTGATAAGATGTCATCTATAAGATCAATAACAGGCAGTGAAAACTCCCTAATGCCTTGGAGGTTTTCTTGATTATCGTCAAGAATGCCGTCTCTTTCTACCCTTTCGCCTTTATCTGAAACGCAGATTCTTTCGATAGTCTCTTTGTTTCTCAAGTCTATTTCTTGATAGTTACCTTTAAGTGCGATCGAATACAATACATCTCGATAGAATATTATCCCTCGTGCATTGCGATTATGCCATTTTTGTATTGTAAGTTCATGCAATCCGCCTTGATTTCTATTTTTCTCTTCTGCCGCCCTACCAAGGAGCTCGTAGTCATTAGCCTGAATGGGAAGTTGTGGAAAAAACCTATGAGAAACCGTTAGCTTTCTTTTATTAATCCGGTGCGGGTACAAATCATAGATTACACCTGTATTTATATCTTTAAATGGTCTTAAAAGAAATATATTTTCATTTGACGTCTGAGATAGAGCTATGTTATATACTGCCGTATGTTTTCTGCTGTCGTTAAATTCCTCTTTTATGATGTGGAATCTGTTTTCATTATTTGACAATATTGATTCATATAATAAATAGCTTGATATTATGCTGCTTTCTACTGGTGTATTTAAATCTTCCGGGATAACAGCAAGACAGCATTTACGGTCAATATATCGACTTGCCAGGAAAAAATAGTGAATATTTATTATGTCGTTATCTTGCTTATTTTTTACACGGAAATAGAATATATCATCCTCTTTAGGTTTGTTATGGAATTCACAAGCATTTTTTTTATCTCTTTCATAGAAAAAAACTGCATCACGATACTCGTTTACAGGCGATATAAAACTACGTTCCAGATACTTTACGTGTTTGCTTACCCAATTGTTTTCACCATCAATACCATGCATAATAAAATTAAAAGATCGAGCATAATCCTCTCTCGAGTTTTCAATATGAAATGCAACGATTCTTCTCATGACAATCAACCCCATCATCCATAGGCTGCCTTGCGGTCAGTATATATCTTTAAATCCTTAATTTCAATATGAAAATTGAAAACCTAAATATGCACCAAAATATGGCAAAATATGCAGTAGCGCCATTAGCGACAGTAGCGCCATGGCGCCGTCATTGCGCTATTGCATAGGATAATCTTATATAAAAACAAGATCCTGACTCCTGGTTCTTGACTTCTTACGGTCGAAGACCGTGCTATGCCATTATGCCATAGTGACATGTGCTGTTGTGCCACAGTGCCGTTGTGTTTTGCCTGTTGATATGCTATATTCAAAATAATCTTAGGCATTGTCATATGGCGTTCTATACACGCTTAGTTTCTTTATGTATCGTTATTTTGGTAAGCCAAGTTTTTACAAACGAAATTTCACTACCAGTGCGTATAAATCTGATTATTTTAGAGGAGAAATAGCCAATGGCGCTAAATGAAAAAAAAGACAAAACCAAAAGGGATCCGGATATTTTCGCAAAGTATAAAAAGCACGTGAATATTCTAAGGCTTGGTTTGTCCTATGGTTTTATCAAAGGGATCTGGAACTGCTTCAAGAATTTAGCGGAGGTACAATTGGAATACCGCTGGAACGGGCGGTATTACTACAGCGAGCTCCACAATTCCTATTTTTTCTTGTGCGGGCGTCAGGCGTCGCTGTGTGAGACACTGGATGATTTTTTCTGTGATAAACTCGTTTCAGCGTTAAACTCATTCTTTGGCAAGGAAGAAGCTGCACGTATCCGAGAAGAATGCAGGCTTGTAATGGAATTCCCATACTCCCACACCGTCTATCGCCCCTCATATCGTTCCAGTCGCGCCGGGAATTACGCCGACGTCTTTTTTATGGTTATGATTAACGCGCTTGATTTTGCCACATATGGCATCTCCATAGAGCAAGCCGTAGCCAGAAGGGATGCGCTTTTGCCAGGGTTGGATAATCGTCTCGCTCTGGCTTTGCGGCGTGAAGACGAAAAAATTTTGTCTCTTGTTGAAGAGGCAATCCTTGGGGACAACAGCTCCGTACCGATGAGTCACGTGATCATTTTTGCCGTCGTAAAAAGCGGTAACAAACGGGCTTTGGAGCTTTTAGGCAGGCTGCTTCTTGCAGCAAAGGGGCAGGAGGGTTTGCGCCAGGCTATTGTAGAAAATTGTGATTGCGGCACAATTTCCAGCCATCTTGCCTTTATCAAATTGATTTTAGATAACGGGCTCTGCCGTTTTTCGTCAGTAATTCGGGCGTTCGATACCTGGTCGGGATTGGGGTATGGCGATCAGAAACAAAAAGTGGCTGAAAAATGCATGATGTTGGCTTACGGATATTTGTCGGATGAGGGCGCGGTTTCGTCCGGACTTGACTCAAACGATACGACTGAAATTTACCTTGCTCTTTGGGCTCTCTGCTGCCGAGATATACACCGCGCTGCGGGAAGCGCGTTAAAGCTACTGGACAGCCTGGAAAAATACAAAAGGTTAGTCGGGTGGTATTTCATTACTCATACAAATGAAGCGTCATATCGGCACAGTATTGCCGTCCATTACCTTCATGTCCGCGACCCGGAGGAATTGGCGTGGATTTGCGCCAATCTGCACGTGAACCACAACGCCTGTTCCGTCGGTTACTTTGGAGGCAGAATTGACGAGAAACCAATAAAGCCGGAGCTATTCTTAGATGGCAATTATCCAAAAGATAAATCCGAGCGCATCGCGCTGTTTGGTCAAATCGAGGAAATAATAGAATATATAGGGCAAAAGAACAAAAAATTCCCGGAGAGCGTGTTCCCCTGGTACTCGCTTGAATTAAGCGCCACCGGACCCTGCGGGGTTCTGCTGAGTCTTGCCGCATACGACCGTTCCGCTGATTTAACGCGTCGTGCAGCAAAATTTCTCCCTTTGATGAACCCGATGCAGCGTCAGGCGTTTTACTTTCTACATTTGAACCCTGGTATACCGGAGCAGCGCGCTTTTCTGCTGGAGGGCCTGTCCGATAAAAGCAGGTACGTCAGGGAGCTCATCGTGAACCGTCTACAAGCCTGTTCCTTGAGCAGCGCAGATGCGGAGCGGTTGGCTGAAACGCTGAATACCCGGAACGCAGGTTTACGCAAGGCGATTATTACACTTATGAGCAAGCAAAAAGGAGCTCTTATCCGGCCAGTGATCCATTACTTATTGGATTGCAGGGACACAAACCAGTTACTGGCGGGCTTGGAATTACTGTATGTGTTTTCTGAAAAGAATCTTGCTTTTCGAAATGAATACGGGAAAAAACTCATCTTGTTGGGGGCAAACAAAGACCTCTCTCAGGATGTGTCCATACTTCTCAGCAAGCTTGTTCCCGGAAAGCCGGGTGGGGGAGAGGACGCCAATGCTGTCGGGACTGCCGGGGGCGCCGTGTATGATGGAAAATCAGCGGGCGCCTCGACTGCTGGGATCGCAGGGAGAGCCGGGGGCGCCGGGAGCGCCTGGACTGCCGGGGGCGTCGCGTATATCGGAAAAGAAGCGGATACCGGCGCCGCCGCGTATACCGGAAAAGAA
>WRNQ01000008.1 GCA_009776565.1 Synergistaceae bacterium
AGGAGCGTGTAATTGATGTACGCGACTTTTCCCATTCGAACAACGGGGATTTTCCCTTGTGCAACTAATTCGCGCACGGCATGACCAGGCAAAATACCCCGTTTTACAACTTGCCTCACAGTTAACATTTCAATTTTGTCGGGGGGCTCGTTGCCCTCAGCGGCGTCGCAATTAGTGATCGGTGTTTTGGGTGGTAACACCTTAAGGGGTAAACAATGCGCTTCATCATTTCTCTGCGCTACGTAGATTTCGTTTAAACTTTCTATGGACATTTCCTAACCTCCTTTAAATTTGCCGACAGATTTATAATATCTGTTGGCATTGGTTTTCTTGTGACGGCTTTTCTGTCGCGGGGCGCTAAAATATACACCCTTCTAAATTGTGAGCGCTTTTTCTGCGTTGCCAGATAATGCCTCCACAGCTTTATCTTGTGCCACGCCTCCATAAAAGAATGCAAGCGCCGTGTCAACATCGACCAGTATTCTATTTCCGTTCAATTTGTGTGGTATGCGCCCTTCTATAACAGCTTTTCGCAACGCATTTTGAGTTAAAGCTGTTCCGGGGTCAATTTTCCTGATTTCATCCATAGCCGTACTAATGGTTCTCAACCTCATAAAATCACCTCTTTAATTATTATAATAATTTAACATACCGTTTATGTTACAGAAAGTCAAACAATAATTGGAATAAATTAAAAATAACCTCATTTGCGGAAATTAGCACGTTTTATGTATTGACGCATAATATATGCAGTGTTACAATACCAAACAAAAGATATTTGGCAATATATATGTGACGCTAAAAAATGGGCAAAAAGAGGCGAAAACAATGGCAAGAAAGCGCGAGGAGCGATTAAAAGTTTTTGGACAGCGGTTAAACACACTGCGTGGTGATATGACGCAAGCGGCATTTGCTGAGAAAATTGGTATATCTGACACATCTATTGGTCAATACGAGTGCTTTAAAAGACTTCCAGACGCCGGAATACTCAAAAAAATATGTGTTGCTTGCGGCGTCACTGCTGATTACCTGCTTGGACTATCACGAGCCGCAGCGCCGGACGATTTTATACAGGCAGTAGTAACCCGCTATGGGCTGAATGAGCAAGCCTTACAATTCCTTGAGCGCCTTAACGCTCAACTTGATATTGATGATGCAGAAAAGAGCAGGATATCAGCAAAGCAGATAGCGTTTGAAAACGCTGAAAACCTGACTGTGACTTATGAGCGTGAAAGCAATGAAAATGAACTTGAATCTCCAGGACTTAAACTAGCACTTACACCAGCCCTTACAAAAAAGGAGTTAACATCGCTTTTTGCAATCATGCAAGATGAGATTAATAAACAAGCGCTTATTATTCTTAATAAACTTCTTACAGTATCCACCGGGCGAGAATGGGAAACATACGGCAGTCTAATTCTCACGGCGATTTACAATTATTGCTGCCGGGAGTATTTCGACATTGAACAAATTCGATACGGCGTAACAGGACGCACGCTAAACACACTTACATCCGAAAATCAACGCAATAATGAATTATATACACTTAACAATATCCTAAAAGATTTTCGTAACAAACTGAGTGAGGGCTAAATTATGGCAAGCATAGTAAAAAGGGGAAAGTCATACCGCGTACAGGTATCAATGCCAGACGGGAAAGGCGGGTATATTCGCAAATCAAGCACATACACGCCGCCGCCGGGAACTACTCCTACACTGGCGAAGCGCGGCGCGAACAAGTACGCTATTGAGTTTGAGGAAAAGTGTAAGGGCCTACTTGCTTACAACGAAAATATGACGCTTGATGAATTGCACGAATGGTATATGACCGACATTGCGCCAAACCGCTTAAAAGGGCAATATGCGAGAACAAACAAGCGTTTTTACAATTACTATATTCAACCAGTACTTGGACGCTGTAAGCTACGGCAACTCACACCTGTTGTACTAGATAGGGCGTTCAAACAGATACAAGAAAGGGGTGGTATAAAAAAATATTACACCCTTACGAGTGTCAGCGCCCTAAATAACGCGCTTCAAGCCGTAAATGGCACATATCGTAAAATGGTGGACGACGGTATAATCTGTAATAAAACAATTAAGAATATCACCCGTGGTGGACGGACATTCAAAGACAGGGCGCAAGTAATAGCAGACTTTTGCAATGTCACTCTTGACAGCCTGTTTACACTGTGCCCGTCAAAACCGCTCAGCGCAAACACCGTTAATACAATAAAGCAAATGCTAGGGGCGTTGTTGACCGCTGCCAGACGAAAGGGTGTTATTAGTAATAATCCTATGGTTAACACAGAACCAATTAAGGTTACTGACACAAGCCGCCCGGTAATGAACATTAGGCAAGCCCTCTTGTTTCTCAAAAGGCTTGCGGGGCTGGATAACATAAGCGTCCGCGCCTTGCTTTTAGTAGCGTTATATACGGGCATGAGAAGCGGTGAGCTGCGGGCTTTGAAATGGACGGACATTAATATTCAAAGCTGTTTAATACGTGTGAGCAAAACCCTTGATGATATGAACAACGTAACCCCGCCGAAATCTACATCAAGCATACGCTATGTTCAAATAGACTATCGTCTTGCAGCTTTTCTCAGCAGCTACTATCGTGAGCTACAAGCCTATATATCCTCTATGAATGGACTTATTAAAGACAACGGCCTTGTATTTCCAGCCATAACTACCGGGGGATATATGAACAAAGATTATCCTGGCGATGTGATAAAGGGTCTTATAATAGATACTGATATTCCGCAAAACCTTCACTTACATAGCTTAAGACATTGTTTTGCGTCAATACAGATAAATACCGGTGCGGACGCAAAGAGTGTGCAAGCCGCTCTTGGACACGCAAGGGTAACATCCGTACTTGATATATACTCCCATGTTTTCGCGGAAACACTCGCCCGTAATGCGCATGGCGTTAGCTTCGCGCTAATAGGAGACGGCGATAGTGTTTTTGGAAATGAAACGCAAGCGGATATTTTGGGAAAAGAGACACAAAACGAAACACCATGAAATACCATGATTTATCATTCATTTGCACCAAATTTGCACCATTTGGAGTTGAGAAAGGCCAAAAAACCGCAATATATAAGCATTACACGCATTAACAAGCTATATTCGATGAATAGCGGATTTCCTCCTGCCTTGCCACTTTTTTTATAACCTATTTCATAACCAATTTCATTTCATTTTTCATATCCTTTTCAATTTAATAGCTGCCGTAGAAGCCTCTACTAATACTCAAACAATCCTAAAAAAAATTTATATAAGGGGTTGATTTTTATATTTTCATGATATAAAATGAAACAAATGGTGGAGAGTGGAGCGAAGTGGAGGAGGAAACCAAAAACAAACAATTTAGAGGCTTCTTTAGCAACTACCAGCATTCCCTGGACGATAAAGGAAGGGTATTTATTCCCAAAAAGTACAGGGAGGCCCTGGCGTCGATATTCATGCTGACTACTGGTCTTGATTACTGTCTGATAGCCTATCCAATGGACGAATGGGAAAAGTTCATAGACGAGCTTGACAGTATACCCTACACAGATACAGACGGCAGGTATTTCGTCAGAAACTTCATGTCTAACGCCGTTGAATGTGAGATGGATAAGCAAGGAAGAATTGTTATACAACAAGAGCAAAGGAATTACGCCGGGTTAGAAAAAGATGTTAGTATTGTCGGAGTGGGGAATCACTTCGAAATATGGGATTCCAACAGGTGGAAGACCAACAGGGACAATTACTTTGGCAATTTAGACGCGCTTGCGGAAAAGATGCAGAAATACCTGGTACGGGGAGACGCCAGATAATGGCTTTTTACCACAAACCGGTATTGTTAGATGAGTGTATTCGGTATTTGGAGATTAAACCAGAGGGAACATATATCGATTGCACTGTTGGCGGCGCAGGGCACGCGTCAGAGATACTAAAGAGACTCAACAAGCAGGGAAGGCTACTGGGAATTGACAGGGATTTTGAAGCGGTAGGCGCCGCCAGAAAGAGATTGGAAAAGCTGTGTCTACCGGCAAAATTTGATGTAATTCACTCGAATTATGTGGACATTGAAAACATATGCAAAGATGCGGGTATAGTTAAAGCAGACGGGATTCTTTTAGATTTGGGCGTGTCGTCTCTCCAGCTTGAAGACGCGGAAAGGGGGTTCAGTTACAATTTTGACGCGCCGCTTGACATGCGGATGGACAGGAGTTCGGGGTTCAACGCCGCAGATGTTGTTAACGGGTACTCTGAGAGAGAATTGACGGAAGTATTGACAAAGTATGGAGAAGAGCGATGGGCTGTAAGGATCAGTAAGTTTATAACAGAACGAAGAAAGTACGGAGGAATAAGCACGACCGGGGAATTAGTTGACCTGATTAAGGCAGCAGTTCCTAAGGAGGCCAGAAGGGAAGGACCGCATCCTGCAAAGAGGACTTTTCAGGCTATCAGGATTGAGGTTAATGATGAAATGGCGATATTGGACAAGGCAATTTCGAATTGCGTCGAAATGATGAATAAAAACGGCAGGCTATGCGTAATTACATTTCACTCCCTGGAAGACAGAATTTTAAAAAATGCTTATAAAAGGCTTTCCGCCACATGTATTTGCCCTAAAGGCATACCTGTGTGCGTCTGTGGGACTGTACCGAAGCTCAGAATTATCAGCAAGAAGCCGTTTTTACCGTCTGTGGCGGAGATTCGGGAGAACCCGAGGGCCAGGAGCGCAAAACTGAGAGTCGCCGAATGTTTATAGAGATATGAGACATTACTGGCGGAGCTATAAATAGATTTATCTTACTTAAGGATGAACCAAAGCAGTACTTGGAAATATACAAAAGAAAAACTGAGATTTTGAGATACCTGTTATTGAAACACAACCCAACTTACTAAAGAAAAAGTGAAATTAAAAAATACCAAAGAAAAAAAGTAACGCAATACACTAAAGAATATACTTATCAAAAGGACACAAGTTGCTCTTCAAACACCAGGCGCCTTAAGGCGCAAATTTAGGAAAAGCAACCGCGACGCCGAGAGGCGGAGCGCGAGCGCATCGCGCTCGTGGGGCGCGGGAAATCGCAGAAGCACGCGTTGTGTGGGATAAGTTTTGAACTCCACGACAGCTTCGCCCCCAGACGCCAATTTATAGCGTTTGAGTCCGCGCTGACACAATTCATGCAAGCATGGCGTTGTTGTAAGGTGCTAATTGTAAAATACACAGAAGAAAAAGTCCAAACTGAAAACACTAATGAAAAACACTTCACAAAAACAGAAGAGAAAGCATTACCAAAATCATAAGATGTGTTGTTTAGAAAACTAAAGACAAAAACGAGAAAAGACAGGAAAGGAAAGAAAAAAATAAGGAACAAAAGAAAAAGGGAAGTATAGAAATTACAAATGATAAATAAAAAAAGAGAAGAAACTACAGAAGATGAAAAAACAGATAGAGTCACATAAGAACACTAATGGAGAGCATCAGAAAAACAGAGAAAAACAATAATCATTTCAAACCGAGGACTGTTAACACGGTCCCCGGATTTGTTTTTCTTTGAAGTAAATGCTGGTATTGTCGCCAAACGGGAGGAACCTATGCGGAGAAACGCAAATTATGTACATGGTTCACTGGCTGAAAAGGCCAACTATGATAAAAGACATGAATATGACAACGACGGCGCCTATTCCGCAAGGCGAGCCGGTCACCGGACCGAAACCCAACAACATGAAGCGTATGTTGAAACACAACATGGGGGCTATTACGATACGCAACGTGGGGGCTATTACGATACACAACGTGGGGGCTATCACGAAACGCAAAATGGGGGCTATTATAATACACAACATGAGGGGTATATTGAAACACAACAAGGGGGCTATTATGATACACAACATGGAGGTTATTTAGATACACGGCGCGGAAGTTATTTTGGCGCCAATCAAGGAGGCTATAATGACGCTCAACATGGTGGTTATTATGATACGCCACAAGGGGGCTATTATGATACAAACCACGAGGGCTATTATGATATATCACAACAAGGAGGCTATATCGGCGCCCAGCCTGAGAGAATAACCGCGAAGCAGACGGCGAGCCGGACAGCTGGCAAAACCGCTCCTAAAACAATGAGACAGACAGGGAGGCTAGTAGACCCACAGGCTGTGGGAGGGTATGATGGCCAAAGCGATGCACAGACTGCGATCAAAACTGCTTTGCATACCGCGAACCGGACTGCGAGCAAAACCGCTCTGCATGCCGCGGGCCGGACTGCGAGCAAAACCGCTTTACACGCCGAGGGCCGGGCTGCGAGCAAAACTGAGCTACAGACTGCGAGTGAAGCTGCGCTACAGACCGCAAGACATAATGATGGCCGAGCTGATCCGCAGACTGTAAGCGGGACCACAGGCCGGACGGGTTTAGCAAAAAGGGAGCGAAGAGCTCAACGAGAAGCAAAACTCGTCAGTAAAAAAAAGGACCAACAAAAAAAAGTAGAGCTCAGCGAAGAAGAAAAAGCGAAACTTGAAGAGGCAGCTTCAGAAAAGCACAAAATCCTATCAAAAGAACTGGATATGCGAAAAGAGCGAAGACGCGCCAGAGTTAAGTATATATGCATGATTCTTGTACTCTTCGTTGTATTTATAATGCTAATTTACAGGTACAGTATGGTTATTGAAATAGATAACACAGTTATTAGAAGTAATGCGGAGTTAAGTGGAATAAAAAACGCTGTCAATGTAACGCAAAAGGAGATAAACAGGGAAACAGATATTGAAAAGGTACAGCAATTGGCGGAAGAAAGGCTCGATATGCAAAAACCCGATTCACATCAATATATATATATTAGGGTACCCAGAAAGGATCATGCGTTATTAGGCTCGGAGACTGTCAGCAGTCCCACAGGCGAAGTGAGTACTGGTATAAGGAGCCGGATAGACGAGGTCGTTGAGAGGATTTGGCTTGATTGATGAGCTCAATTGATGGGCGTAATTGACAGACTTGATTGACGAGCTTGATAGATGAGCTTGATTGATGTACATGATTGATATGCTCGATTGATTGGCGTAATTGATAGACTTGGTTGATGAGCTTGATAGATGAGCTTGATTGATGGACATGATTGATATGCTTGATAGATGTGGACTTGATAGATTGGCGTGGCTAAAACCTTACTGATTATTGGTTTGAAAGATAGAGGGAGGGGTAGACAAGTTTTGATGGGGATTGATAAGGGCGTTAGAATCAGGATGCTGGCGCTTCTTTTTATTTTCACATTTGCAATACTGGCTTTGGCTATAAGAGTTGGATACTTACAGTTTATTCAGGGGGAGTCGCTGTCTGAGATGGCATTCCGGCAGCAGAACCTGGGGATGGATATCAGCCCCAAGAGAGGGGCGATACTCGACAGAAACGGTGATGAGCTTGCCGTAAACGTACCTGTAGAAACTCTCACTATCAGTCCGAATGAAATTAGGAAAAGCATATTGGACAACAAACTGACGAAAGATGAAGTTGTAAGAATGCTTGCAGATACACTTGGACTTGATAGAGATAGTGTGGCTGACAAATTAGACAAGGACAGCATCTATGAGATTCTTATCAAGAAAATCGATAAACAACTAGCTGATGAAGTCAGAGAGTCTATCTCACAAATTAAGCTGAGGGGCGTATATTTTACGGAAGACACAAAGAGGTTCTACCAGAACAAGAACTTAGCGGCCCATGTGATAGGCGCGACCGGCGTTGACAATCAAGGCTTAAGCGGGATCGAATTTGTGATGGAGGAATATATAAAAGGCGTCCCTGGGAAAATTATGGGCGAGGTTGACGCCAAGAACAGAGAAGTGCCGTTAAGAAGAGAGGAAAGGGTCGAGCCACAGGACGGATACAACGTTGTCCTGACGATTGACTCTACGATTCAGTATTATGCGACAAAAGCCCTTGAAAAAGCTATAGAGGAAAATGACGTAAGGCGAGGCGGCGTCATTATCATAATGGATCCAAAGAACGGTGATATCCTTGCTCTTGTTTCAAAACCTGATTTTGATTTGAATGATCCCTTTGCCCCTCCACCCGGATATTTCCCGGATACGTGGAATGGAAGAAGCGCGGAGGGTGTTGAAATATTAAACAGCACAGTTTGGAGAAACAAAGCGATAATGGATACATATGAGCCGGGTTCGACATTTAAGGCGATAACCGCCTCGGCGGGGCTCGAGGAAGGGACAATCTCCCTTGATTCGACTTTCGTCTGCAAACCGTTTGTAGGATATTATTCAAAACCGATAAACTGCTGGACTACAAGTGGCTCACATGGAACGCAGGATTTAACGCACGCGGTATATAACTCTTGTAACCCGGCGTTTATGCGTATTGCACTGAGCGTTGGAGTAGACGCTTTTTATCGGTATGTAAGAGATTTCGGATTCTATGACAAGACTGACATCAGTCTTCCCGGTGAAACGAGGGGCATTTTTCAAGCGCAACCAAAGGAACTGGACATGCTGGTCGCGTCATTTGGTCAACGTTTTACAGTGACTCCTATCCAGATGATAACGGCATATGCGGCTGTAGCCAACGGCGGGAGCCTTATGAAGCCTCGTCTGATTAAGGAACTGACTGACTCAGACGGAAACGTCGTTATGACGTTCAATCCCGAGACCATAAGAAAAGTTATTTCCAAAGAGACGTCTGAAGAGCTGAGAACAATACTCGAAGGGGTTGTGACAGAAGGCACAGGAAGAAACGCATATGTCAGCGGGTTCAGGGTCGCGGGTAAGACCGGAACATCGGAAACCGTGGACGCCGGAAGATATATCGCATCCTTTTGCTCGTTTGCCCCGGCCGACAACCCGGCTATCTGCGCCCTCATTATGCTGGACGAGCCGATGGGGGAGGAATATATGGGGGGGGCGATTGCGGCGCCTGTGGCGCAGATGCTCTTCGAGGACATCCTCACGTATCTTAAAATTGAGAGGGAGTACACGGAAAGAGACAGGAAGGCTCTTATTCGCGAGGCGCTGGCGCCGGAAGTGAGGGGTATGTCTGTGAGCGAAGCTACAAAGACGCTCAAGGACGCAGGATTGGATTATAAGGTGATCGGAGAGAAAGGGGAAACAGGAAAAAAGGTCGCAATGCAGATGCCGCCGGCTGATTCCAGGATTCCGTTGAAGTCGACCATATTTCTATATACCGAGAAGTCTGATGAACCGATGATGGTGGCTGTCCCCGACCTTCAAAACAAGACGGTGTATGAGGCGACGGAGACGTTGAAAAGGTACAATTTAAATATCAGGATCAACGGATTAGGGGTTGCCAAATCCCAATCTGTGCAGCCCGACGTTCTTGTGGCTGAGGGCAGCATAATAGAAGTTTCATTCATATACACCGATAACATCGAGTAATTAAACTGGCGTTTCCCCGGAGGGAAAAGGAAAAAGGGAAAAAGGAGAAAAGGGAAAAAGGAGAAAAGGGAAAAAGGGAATATGAAGCTTTCTGAATTGATAGACGGACTTGACATAGTGGAAATAGACGGCGAGACAGAATTTGAGATAACAGGCGTTTATAGGGATCATAGGGCGTGCATGCCGGGTAGCCTGTTTGTTTGCATTGAGGGATTCAAAACGGACGGGCATTTATATATAGACAGCGCATTGGAAAATGGGGTTGTTGCGCTGATAGTTCAAAAGGAAGTTAAAGCTCCGACCGGTGTGACAGTAGTAAGAACAAAAAACACCAGATATGCCCTTGCTTTTGTATCGGACGTTTTTTTTGGTCACCCCTCGCGAAAACTGACAATTGCCGGAATAACCGGTACGAAGGGGAAGACTACAATAACATATATGATCAGGTCAATTGCTAAAGCGGCGGGAATAAATAGCGGACTGATCGGAACAGTGGAGAATCTGATTGGCGACGAAAAAATCCACTCAGTCGTAACAACTCCGGAATCCTATGACCTACAGAGGATGCTATCTCATATGGTCGAGAAAGAAGTCGGTCTTGTCGCAATGGAGGTATCATCCCAAGGTTTGGCCCTGAACCGGGTGAGCTGCTGCGATTTCAACATAGGTGTATTCACGAACCTCTTTAATGATCACATTTCTCCAAATGAGCACAAAGACATAGAGGATTATTTTAGCGCGAAATTAAAGCTATTTGATATGTGTGAGACAGGGCTTATAAACGCTGACTTTAAAGATGCGGACAGAGTGATGAAACATGCTGAACAAATGAATTGTAAGGTTTATACCTATGGGATTGATAGTAACGCCGATATAATGGCTAGGAATATAGCACATAATGTATCAGGAGACGAAATGTCAGTGAGTTTTGATCTGGTTTCCCCGTGGCTATCCGGCAGGATGGAGCTGGGACTGCCTGGGAAATTCAATCTGAGTAACGCTCTGGCGGCAATCGGCGTGTGTCTGTTGGTGGGAGTATCCCATGAGGCTATATGTGAAGGCATCAAGGCTGTTAAAGTAAGAGGTAGGGTTGAGATAGTAAAAGCCGGGCAGGATTTCTCTGTCATTGTCGATTACGCCCACAATGCCGCCAGCCTCGAAAACCTCCTGAAAATGCTTAGAGAATTCTGCGCCGAACGTATTATCACTGTCTTCGGATGTGGCGGAGACCGCGCAAAGGACAGACGGTTCGAAATGGGAGAAGTCTCCGGAAGACTGTCAGATTTGACTGTTATAACTTCAGATAACCCAAGGACGGAAGATCCAGTTTTAATCATAGAGAATATTGAGGAAGGCGTCAGAAAAACGAGTGGGGAATATATTAAGGTAGCCGACAGAAGGAAAGGGATTGAGTTTGCACTATGTCAGGCAAAAAAGGGAGACCTAGTGGTAATAGCAGGTAAAGGGCATGAGACCACTCAGGTTTTTTCCGATCGAACAGAGCATTTTGACGATGTAGAAATAGCGAATGATATTCTGAGAGGGAAGATGGCGTAAGCGTTTCGGTCCTATCCGATTTCTTATTCCTTTGGCAACTTAATCCCCAGGAACGCCAATGAAAAACAAGTTGTTGAAAGATTAAGTTGTCATACGCGATGCCGGATGAGGCGGCGCGCAAGCGCTTCGAACTCGTGAGGAGAAGGGAACCGCGCTTTACGCTCGTAAGGCGAAGGGAATCTCGCTTCGCCGAGCCGAGCCGAGTCGGTTTGCGGGCGAAGCCCGCATCAGTACGAATGAGGGCGAATCTACCTCATTACTCCCAAAGGCCATTCAAGTCTGGGTCACTTATTTTTTTGCGACTTTCGAAGAGAGGGAGGAATGATCAAAAGTATGAGGATTGCGGTGAAAGAGATCGAAATCGCCACAGAAGGGACAGTTGTTTCCGAGAACTGTACCGGCTATGTGAGCTGCATATCCACTGACACGAGAAAGGATTGCTATAATAGCCTGTTCATTCCGATTATCGGGCCGAATTTTGACGCGCATAATTATATAAATAACGCCTTTGAAAAAGGGGCGGCAGTTACCTTGACCGATAGGGACGTTGATATAGAGGAGCGATTTAGGGACAGGGTGGTTATAAAGGTTGGAGACACTCTCAAGGCGATGGGTATGTTAGCCTCAGTGTACAGGCTGAAATTCAGCCCGAACGTTGTTGGTATAACAGGAAGCGCAGGCAAAACAACGACAAAGGATCTTGTCGCCCTTGTACTATCTAAGAAGTACAATGTGTTGAAGACGCCCGGAAATTTTAATAACGAAATTGGGCTTCCGTTGACAGTATTTAGACTGGATGAAAGCTATGATTCGTTAGTCTTAGAGATGGGAATGAATTCGCCCGGGGAGATTTCAAGGCTTTCTAAAATCGGGCGGCCCGACTCAGCAATTATTACTAATATCGGTCTTGCTCATGTCGAAAAGCTTGGGAGTAAGCAGAATATCTTAAAGGCGAAGCTCGAAATCATCGATGGATTGTCAAAAAACGGGACGATGTTCTTAAATGGGGATGATACTCTTTTAAGTGGCTTGAGAGGCCTCATCGACAGACAAATCGTCTATTTTGGGATTGATGAGAACTTGGACGTGATTGCCTCGGATATCAAACTGAACGGTGATGAGGGCGTAGAATTTGAGTTTCAATGGCAACAGCGAAGTTACAAGGTAAACGTTCATATCGCTGGAGCGCATAATGTTCACAACGCCTTGGCCGCAGTTGCCGTCGGACTGCAAAACGGCGTAAAGCCGGAGGATATCGTAGAGGCAATAGGAGAATACCGGCCTGGCAATATGAGAATGAATATTGTGCCGATCGGCGGAATCAAGATAATTGACGATACGTACAACGCAAACCCCCAATCAATGTATGTTGCCATTGACGCCGCAATGGGCGTTGACTGCGGCGACGGTGATGATATTGGCGTTGGAGTTGGCGTTGGCGGCAGTAGTAGCGGATGGAGCGACAGCGACGGCAGGGGTGGCGGCGGTGGCAGGAGCAGTAGCGGTGGCGTGAGCGGTAGTGGTAGTGGTAGTGATGGAAATATAAGCGATAACAGTGCTTATTATGGTGTTGACGGCAACAGCGACTTAAGCGGTAATAGAAGAAAAAAAAGCAGCATAGGCGGAAGGAGGATCGCGGTATTTGGGGAGATGTATGAATTGGGCGATATGACTGAACGATGCCACTTTGACGTCGGTGAATACGCGGCGTCGCATGGGATCGATATCCTGCTGGCTTTGGGCGGTCACGCTCAATACTATGTTGAAGGGGCGTCGTTGTGCAAGGAACGAAAATGCGAAGCATATGCGTTTTCCGGCAAGGATGAACTGATTGGATTCCTGGCTGATATTGTTATGGATGGGGACCTTTTATTAGTAAAGGGGTCGCGAGGAGCAAAGATGGAAGAAGTTGTAGATGGATTTAAAGAAAGAATTCAAAAAAAGAGAACAAGACAAAAAATGTGATAGAGAATGTGATAGAGAATGTTATAGAGAATGCGATAGAAAATGTGAAAGAAAATGTGAAGAGATTGTAATTGAGAATGTGAAAGAAAATGTGAAGAGATTGTAATTGAGAATGTGAAAGAAAATGTGAAGAGATTGTAATTAAGAATGTGAAGAATGGAGTAATAACCAATTGATAGATTTCGTAAACGACAGAGCCGGGGTTTTCATTTTGTCGTTTTTAGGAACGTTGGCGATGGGACCGCTGTTGATTCCTGCGCTTAAAAAGCTAAAATTCGGGCAACCGGTAAGAGACGACGGACCGTCCACACACCTTAAAAAGGCCGGCACTCCAACTCTGGGCGGCATTGTATTTCTGGCGCCGACAATGGCTATTCTCTGCATACTGTCGTTGGAACAAAGGAACGTTTTGCCACTGCTAACGCTTACAATCGGATTTGGGGCTGTTGGATTTTCGGATGATTATTTAAAGATCATCAAGAAGAGTAAAAACGGTTTGAGCGCTATGCAAAAGACTGTTGGGTTGTTGCTGGTATCGACGGCTTTTGTTCTTTTTTTAGTTTATGTGCGCGACGCCGGCACTGAAATGTACCTGCCCCTGGCCGGGATGATGCGGGCAGTTGAAATACCTGCGATGATATATATTCCGTTTACAATATTTACCATGCTCGCAACAACAAACTCAGTAAACCTGACTGATGGAGTAGACGGGCTTGCGGCGAGCGTAACGCTTATTGTAATGATATTCTTTACATTAGTCGCCGCGGCAAACGCGGAACAGAGAGAAATAATGCTGTACACGGCTATTATAGCGGGCGGATGTTTGGGATTTCTTGTTTTCAATTTCCACCCGGCAAAAGTCTTTATGGGAGACTGTGGGGCGCTTGCCTTGGGAGGCGCCGTTGCGGCTGCGGCAATAGTTTTAAAGATCCACTGGGTTTTACTGTTCACCGGAATTATTTATGTTCTTGAGGCGATTTCAGACATTATCCAGGTTTTTTGGTATAAAACCAGAGGAAAGCGGGTTTTTAAAATGGCGCCGCTACACCATCATTTTGAGCTTTCAGGTTGGAAGGAGACAAAAGTCGTTGTCGTTTTTTGCGTCGTCACACTTGTGTTTTCAGTAATTGGCTGGTTATTGTTGTTTTTGGAATAATTAATCTCGATTTAAAGAATGTTAAGAGTAAATGTTAAGAGCAAATGTTAAGAGCAAATGTTAAGAGTAAATGTTAAGAGCAAATGTTAAGAGTAAATGTTAAGAGCAAATGTTAAGAGCAAAGGAGAGATTTATTTGGAAGCGCCTAAAGAGAAAATTAACCTTAAAAAAATTAAATTACGGCATTTCGATTTCTGGTTATTCACTTCGGTAATATTGCTTTTATCAATGGGATTGCTAATTGTATTCAGCGCAAGCGCTCCAAGTTCAGCCAGCAGGTATAACGGGGACGTTTACTTCATTTTTAGAAATCAGTTGAAACATGCGCTTTTAGGAATCCTCACGATGCTGATCATGTCCTTTATTCCATACAGGGTATGGAGGAAGCTGGCCATCCCCATCGCACTTTTGTGCCTGGGGTTGCTGGTAGTAGTCATTTTGCCCGGTATGAGCAGTTTGACAAAAAACACGAGAAGGTGGATGTACATAGGTTCATTTAATTTTCAGCCGTCTGAACTGGCTAAATTTGGATTGGTATGTTTTTTGGCGGCGAGTTTGGCGGTACACAGGGATAGATTGAAGAAATTCTTTAAGGGCTTTTTACCTTACCTCGCGGTTGTTCTCACATTTACCGGCCTTATTTTAGTTGAACCTCACTTGAGCGGCTCAATTATTGTAATAGCTGTTGGAGCTATAGTTATGTTTTCTGCGGGCGCAAGGATTTGGCACTTTATTGTTATGGCTGTTCCCATTTCAGCGGGTGGGATCTTCTGCTTGCTATATGTCCCGCGTTTTGAATACATGAAAGATAGGATGGTTGCATTCCTCGATCCCTGGAAGGATAGAACCGGAGATGGTTATCAGATCATTCAATCAATGTATGCTATTGGCTCCGGTGGTCTATTTGGAAAAGGTCTGGGGAAGAGTATGCAGAAATTTCTATATATACCCGAACCACATAATGATTTTATATTTTCGATACTTGCCGAAGAACTGGGTTTCGTGGGTGTCTTAACGGTTTTAATTCTATTCGTTATTCTGTTTTGGAGAGGCGTCAAAATATCCAACATGGCCGACGATGCATTTGGCTCTCTCCTAGCGATAGGGCTCACTTCTCTTATTGCCGTGCAGAGTATATTCAATATTGCGGTTGTCACTGCCTCCGTACCTGTGACGGGCGTTTCACTGCCCTTCTTCAGTTACGGAGGCACCTCCCTAATACTTTTCCTTTCCGAAGTGGGCATACTTCTGAATATTTCAAAGAATACAAATGTTGATACCGTTCTGTCGCCGGTTGAAATCGGGGAGGCTAAAAGGACGGTTAATAAGGCTATTAAGGCTGGTATTTGATAGCTAAAATTCATATTTTGCAAATTTTAATTTAAATATAAAAATAATTAAACCTTGAAGCGCTTGGAAGATAATGGTAATATTGAAATGTTAAATATTAACATTTTTCGTAGGAGCGCAACGCATGAGGTTTATCAGAAAGAGGGCTCTTGTGGCCCTCATTTGCATTTTATTATCAGTGATTTTATCATGGAGAATTCTTGATATCGCAGAGAGATCAAAGGAAACAATAAAGGTTGTCAGGGTGACCGAACCCATCGGGAAGGGGACGCTGATAACCGGCGATAAGCTAAGGGCCGAGGAAGTTGGAACTTATGGGTTGAGGGACGACATCCTATATGGCGATGACTCGATCATAGGGATGTACGCTTCTGTGGATATATTCCCGGGAGATAATCTGACTCTCGATAAGTTTACTAAATTGGAAGAGACGGCGGACGGGTTTTTAATTTTGGCCCAACAGGCTGGAAAGTCGGCCGTTTCCGTTAGTGTAAAAAGTATTTCATCTGTTTTAGCAGGAAAACTCAGAAAAGGCGATGTTGTATCAGTGCTGGTGTTTGTTAATGGAACAATGCCCGGAAGTGTGAGTGGAGGCGGGAGCGGGAACACTAGCGGGAACATGAGCGGGAATGTGATCGGGAGAGGGTTTGTGACGGAGTTCAGGGAGTTGAAATATGTGGAGATAGGCGCAATATCTAATAACAAAGCTGAAGATATTGTTTATCAACAGGAGGTCTGGAGGGAGAATTCACAGACGTCCGGAGCGAAGCAATCTGTGGATGGCATGATCCCGGCGTCTGTAACTTTTGTTGTTAACAGTATTCAGGCGAGACGTCTTGTTGAAGCTGAGAATGCAGGAAGTATCCACCTTGTTTTCAGAGGGAGGGGAGAGCGCGCAAAGCAGCTGCTTGAGGAGCAGGACAAGGTCTTTGCCGGCGTTCATGACATTTACGATGTCTATGACGCTTTCGACGGTTACAGCGCTTATGACGCCAAAGAAGGTTACGTCGCTTATAACGCTTATGACGCTTATGGCGCCAATGGAAGTTACAGCGCTTATGACGCTTATGACGCCAATGGAAGTTACAGCGCTTATGACGCTTATGACGCCAATGGAAGTTACAGCGCTTATGACGCTTATGACACCAATGAAGGTTATGATTTTGAACAAATTAACGTGAACCAATATAAATCAGTTCAGAAAATTAGAAAAGAGGAGAGCGAAAGCAGGGGATGGGTACGCGGTTTAGGCGCCGGAAATATCGTGAGTAAAAGCGGGGGACAGGCGCCGAGTACAGACGCCGGAAGCAGAGAGAACCTAAGCAAGGGACAGGCGCCAGTTACAAACTCTGTTAATGAGGAGAGTGGATATGAAGGGCGGTCCCCGGGTGTAGACGCAGTAAATGAGGAGAGTGGAAGCGGCGGACTAGAACAGGGTGTAGGCGCAGAAAACAGAGAGAGCGCAAGTAATGAACAGGAACGAGGCGGCGGCGTAGGTAAGGGTTCTGAAACAAGCGATGTCACTGGGCGGCCTTACGATACTGCGAAGGAAAACGACAAAGTGTCTGTACAAAACAATGCTTCAGGATTTCGCGAGGACGTAGGTAATAGGAGAGTCACAGATGAGGACTTTAATCTGAAATAGGACTGTTACATAAACTTTTCCACACCCGGCATAAAAGCCGAGAAGGACAATGGTAATCGGTTAAGGGCGGCAAGGTCTTATTGTGAGCAGAATTGAAAGGAATGATGATACATGGGAAAGATTGTGGCGGTTTGGGGGAAAAGCGGCAGCGGCAAAAGCGTATTGTCTACAAATCTATCGTGTGCTCTTGCCAAAAGGGGATTAAAAATTGCGCTTATCGGAGCGAATAGGTTTTACGGATCGATTCAGCATTATTTTGGAATGGGAATTAATCCTGATGAATCACTTAGAACCTGTTTTTCCGAAATGGTATATTCAAACATCGAAAAGTACTTCAAAGCATGTGCGATGCAAAAAAACCTCTACGTTTCATCCCAGTCCAATTATGACGATTGTCTTGGTTACAGTAAATTTAGCAGGGATCAGGTCAAGCGTTTTTTGAACCTTTCCGGCGAGTGCTTTGATATTATGGTTATCGAATGTGATGATTCCATTGACGACGCTTTGTCTATGTTGAGCCTGACTCATTCAGAATTAGTACTGTACGTGACCAGGCCAACTGTCCAACACGCCGCTTTTTCAAATGGCTTTGAGAGCCTTGTCAAAGGATTAAGCCTGACTGACAAAATGCAAGTGATCGTGAACTATGATAAGGGATACAGTGATATAGCTACATTTCTCCCGTTTGGGTCAAAACATGGATATACTGTACTGCCGTTTTGCCAAATGATTGAGAAATCTGAAAACAACGGCAGGCCGATCATTCTCTCTAAACATCCGGACAATCCCTCAAAAACATTCATTGGGAGGATAAATGACCTTGTCGACAATATAGTGAACGAAGGAGAGCATTTAAAATCAAGCGCCACAAAAAGCCGCATTCAAGAAGGCGACGCAATTGACGCTGTTTCATAAAGGTAAGAAGGTAAAGAAGGTAAAGACGGGAAAGAAGGTAAATTAGTTTGATCCAGGAATTTGATATTCAACAGTTAATATACGATGAAGCCCGAAAGAAACTGGAAACCGGCGATGAGTTGAATGAGGGTAAAAATTATAAGAAGTACAACGAAGCGCTGGATATTATCAGGGATGAAATGAACAAAAACCATGCCTCAGAGCTGTCAGCTATCCTGGAGGACGCAAATGCGGAAAACTATATTAAGTTTTTGATAGCCAGATATATCAGGGAACGCCAGATCAATGTCGAGGGCATGGAAAACCTCTCGGCGCTCGTCAACAGTATATATGACAGTATGGCGGGTTTTGATTTCTTAACTGAGTACATATATAGGGAAGATGTTGAGGAAATCAACGGCAATTCTTGGGATGATATCGAGATCGTGACTGAAAAAGGCTGGGAAAAAACGAAAAAGCACTTTTCATCACCGGGGCAATGCCTTGATATTGTCAAAAAAATGATGCAGTTGGGCGGAGTGATAATCGACGGGCAAAAGCCGACAGAGGACTCGTTTATCACAAAGGGCGTCAGGGTGTCTGCGATAATACCGCCATGTGTGGATGAGGACTGCGGCGCTGTATTTTCGATAAGAAAACAGAAAAACATCGTCTTCACAAA
This sequence comes from Synergistaceae bacterium, assembly GCA_009776565.1. The sequence goes on from WRNQ01000008.1 coordinate 18,658, forward strand.
AGAGCAGTTGATAGAAAACGGCACGGCCATTGCCGATGAGCTCGACTTTTTGGATATATGCCTGAACCATGGGGTGAGCATAGCGCTGGCAGGCGCCACAGGGTCGGGGAAAACAGCCGATATTTCATATTTACTCAGCAACATTTCGAGGGATAAGCGCGTTTTTTCCATAGAAGACACGCGAGAACTTAACAACATCACTAAAAAGGATGAGAACGGAGTGACGATTAGCAGGATCGTCCATACCAAGACCAGACCTCACGATAACGACAAAATGAATATTGATACAAATAAACTGTTGAAGAGATCGTTGAGATTCCACCCTGACATACTTGTTCCGGCGGAAATGAGGGGAGAGGAGGCTATGACGGCTCAGGAAGCCGGTCGCACAGGGCACACCGTGCTTGCCTCGTTGCACGCCTCGACTGCTTTAGCAGCCTACACGAGGATGCTGACAATGTGTATGATGTCGGGGACAAAGCTTTCCGAGCAACTGATGCTAAAGCTTATTATTGAAGCGTTCCCGATAATTGCGTTTAAAGTCCAATTACCTGACAATTCGAGAAAATTCATGAAAATAATCGAAGCTGAGGATTTTATTGATGGTCGAATTATTGAAAGGACTATTTTTGCATATGTAGTACAGGGCAGGGAAATGACGCCCGACAACCTTCGTATTAAAAAGATGACCGGTAAGCATACAAGGGTGGGGAGCATTTCCGCCACCTTAGCCCAGAGGCTACTTGAACATGGCGCCGACATCGGGCAAATCAGGAGATTCGCGGGAGAGGACTGGAACCCTGCGGGATTATTGGAGATATAGTTATATGTTTAGGCTGTATGGAGTAGTTATATTCTTTCTCATTCTGACGGCGCTGCTGTCAATCGTTAACCTGAATATTTTCCGGGGACTTAAGGACAACAGGTTCTTCGATTCCCAAAGTCGCTCTAAAGGCAGAAGACATGCGAAATGCAGGGGCGTATTGGCAAAGCTTCTTTGCAGAAATGAACTCAAATTTCAATCAATCTTAAAAAACAGCAGATTTGAGACCAATATCGGCGGCTTTATAAGGTTAAAGATCCTGTTTGGCGCGCTTGGGACGTGCTGTGGCATTTTGCTGAAAAACCCCCTTTTGGCGATAATTCTTGCGGGCGGGTTTTACTGCTTACCTGATATATACTTTCGCATAGTATCAGTCACATATTCCAAAGCAATTGACGAAAAAATTGAAGCAACTATGGGCATCATTACAAATTCGTATCTGCAAAATGAAGATATACTCCAGTCTGTCTCCGAGAATCTGAACAGAATAGAAAGCCCTTTGAAGGAAGTATTCAGGGAATTCTCCGCTGAAACGGGGTTTATTGACGCAAGTGTTCCGAGGGCGCTTATAAGAATGAAGCACAAGGTTGATAATGTGTATTTCGGTGATTGGTGCGACGTTCTCATCCAATGCCAGGACGACAGGGAGTTGAAATATGTGCTGCCGTCGATTGCTTCTAAGCTTGGTACCGTAAAGAGAATACAGACCGAACTTGACAGGATAATGACGGATATTTACAAAGAGTTCATGATCGTAGTTGCTATGGTGGTTATTAACGTTCCGGCAATGGCTATCATTAACCGGGAATGGTTTGACATACTTATAGGTACTCCGGCAGGAAAAATAACGGTCGCTCTCTCCGCTTTGATGATCTTCATTGCCTCGGCATATGTCGTATCAGTAAATAAAACACTTGTGAGGATGCAATAGAGGAAAATGTTATCACTGTTATATGTAATGCTTTTCTGTATGATAAATATTTCGGCGTATCTGCTTGTAACTTCTTTTATAATCCTCCCGAACAGGAAAACAAGAAGGATTCTAAGCGGTATGAGCCGGGAGCGGAGTTATGGCGGCGTCAACGGCTTCAAAGGCGCGGGGAACATTGGCGGCGCCGGCGGCGCAAGCGGAGTGCGCGGCGGTCACGGTGCTGGCGGTCATGGCGCTAATGGCGGTCATGGCGCTTATGGACTTCGCGGCGGAGAGATTAACGCGAGCGCCGTTGGAGAGGTTAAGAACCGTATGGTATCTTTCCTTGCCGGTTTCATTGTTATAAACGGTGAAAAACGTAAGAAGCTGGCGTCTGCACTCGAAAGAGCGGGTATGAATACTTCAGTCGAGAGATACTATGCCGAGGCGCTTCTTATTAGTTCTGTCTTCTGTCTATGCTCGGCGCCTTTCTTTTACGCCGGATTCGGAGTCGCAGCCTTTGGAACGCTGGCGTTGGGCGTAGCGGTCTTTTTTCAAAAAATCGGTGATGTCGACGTAAAGTTAAAAAGGATTAGGCAGGAGATCATCGATGAACTTCCGAGGTTTATCAGCGTAATCAATTATAGCCTTTCAACAACAAGGGATCTGGTCAAAATCCTCGAAAAGTACCTTAGTATATGCAAGCCGGCGCTAAAACCGGACCTGCAATTGCTGGTTGCCGAGATGAAAAGCGGCAACTATTCCGAAGCCCTAAAAAGGTTTGATATAAGGATTGGAATCCCCCAGTTATCCGCCTTTGTGTCAGGATTGATCGATACGGACAGAGGGATAGATCAAAGGACTTTTTTCTACCTTATGGAAGAAAATATGAACGCCTTGTTTATAGAGAATAAAAAGAAGGAGATTGCCAAAAGACCCAAAAAGATAAGAAAAGCTGTGATATCGGTTGGCGTATGTCTTTTTGCGCTGTACATTGTGCCTATCGCCGTGCAATTGGTTGACGGGCTTAACATGTTTAAATGAGTAATAAAATCATGAAACGGAAGGGGTAATGTCAAATGAAATCCAGGTTTAAGAGCATCACAAACAGATTGATCGTATCGGCTGTCAGAAATCAGAGAGGGGAAGGCTTCATTGACGTTCTTGTTAAAATGCTGATTGTCGTGGTTGTAGGCGCGGTACTACTGACGATAATGAGAGTAGCCGTACCGGCGCTGTTCGAGGACATGATTACAAAGATCAGAGATGTGTTCGAACTGTGATGAATATTGGACCAAAATGGCTCAAAAACGAAAGGGGCGAGTTCTTTTTTGATATCCTTATCGGCTTTATGATTTTGATATCAGTCATTTTGTCACTTCTGGCTCTTCCTGAATTATTTATAAAGAAGCAGGAAATAGACTATATGGCAAAAACGATCGCCAGAAGACTAGAAATCGAGGGGGAATTGAATTCCAAGGTTGATGACGTAATTAATGACCTTGCCTTTGAGAGTGGGTTTATGCCAAGTATTGAGTGGAATGGGAATTTTTTCGGAGTAAGCAATAGACTTCAGATCAGAGAAAAATTTTCACTAACTCTTACTCATACAGTGAGGATAAAACTCATCGACCCAGCTTTTACAAACCCCGTGTATTTGGATATACCTATAAGTAAGTCTGTGTACGGCGTTTCTGAAGTGTATTGGAAGAACTGATTATACCCACGGATGTCAAGATTTGTCGAAAAAAAGACAAGCGGGAAACTGCAAATCTTTGAGGCCCAAGTTACGAGCCGGATTATGGAAAGTAGGTGATTATATTAACCTGCGTTATCTGCGAAACGAAAGCGGAATGACTTCGCTTGGATATTTACTGGTATCATTTGTGGTTCTGGGGGTATTCCTGTTACTATTCGAATTCTACAGAATATATGCGGTGATACAGAATGTTGAGATTGAACTCTCAAGAGCGGCAAATATCGCTGTCGATCTCTCTATGATGGATTTATACAGGCGAGATCATATTCTCGAGCTTGACTCAGGTTTGGCGAGGGAAAGCTTTTACTCGTATTTATATACGGAAATGCAATTGGACAGAAACTTGAGGCGTTATGACGACAGAGGGAATGAGGCGTTTTGGCTTAATATTGAAGAACTGTTTATTCAAAGCTCGCCACCCGAGCTCAGATTACGCGCAAGCATTTCGATGAGACCGACATACTTTGGGAATATATTCCTGGAAAACATGAGGTTCCCACTGAAAGCGGCTTCACAGAACAAGAGGCTCGAAGTATAGAAGTATAGAAGTATAGAAGTATAGGTGTTCTTTTTTCACCGCCGAAAAAAGAACCAAAAAAGGCGCCGGGGGTTCCGGTCCCCCCGGACCCCTAAACGGCCAGGGGCAAGCC
>WRNQ01000009.1 GCA_009776565.1 Synergistaceae bacterium
GATATCGTATGGTGGGCATCTGTTGGAAAAGCTTTTGCATCGAAAGTTGAAAGCGAAGGTAAAGTATTGGTCAAAGAAGGAGAAGAAGGCGGCCACTTTGAAGCGGATGAAAAAATTACATGCGACTGGGATGGCAAAAATATAGGTAAATTGTGTATAGGGCGCAGAATAGAGAAGCCAAAAATTACAAAAAGGACCAGAAAAAAGTGAAAGAGTTAATTGACCATCCAGTTAAACTGATATCAGGAGTGCTTTATTCAACTGAAGAATCTTTGAATTGGGTTAGAAACGAACTTTACAAACTGTGGGGAGAGGAAGAACTTATCAGTAAATCCTGGGTTTTCGATATGACCGACTACTATAAAGATATATCGCCTTCGCTCTTCAGATGTTTTATCTGTTATAAGGGGCTGCGGAGCGCGGCAGAGATTGTAAACTGGAAGTTATCAACATGCCATGTTGAAAAAATGAGCGGGCGCAGCAGAACCGTTAACATTGACCCGGGCTATATTGATGGCGCGAGACTTGCGCTGGCTTCAACTAAAGATCATGCCCACAGGGTTTATATTAGAGATGGGATTCATGTTGAAATTACATTGAGATATCAAAATAAAAAATGGAAACCTTTTGATTGTACTTTTCCGGATTTTGCTTCGGGGCTATATGATGACTACCTTTCTGAAGTACGAAATACATGGCTTACCGATATGAAGAACTGATTTAAAATGTATGAAGACATTGAAATAACAGCACTATTGGATGATTTTGCGACTTATTTGACATCGGAAAGAGGACGAAGTCCGAATACAGTCGCGTCATATATGTCTGACCTCAGAAACTGGGTACAGTATTGTGAAAAGAACTCTCTTCAGGTTTTCCCTCCGACCATGGAGGGAACTTTATCATTTCAAAGCCATTTGAGAGAAACTCAAAAAAGCCGTTCCACACAACAGAGAACTCTGGCCGCCATAAGGTCCTGGGTGAAGTTTGCGGAGAGCGAAACAGAATATTCAGATAAGGATCTTTACCTTCCGGAACTGCCTCAAAAACAGCAAAAAGAACCGCGCATACTAAACGAGGCTGAAATAAACAGGCTTTTTGAATCAATAAAGGGGACTGAGCCGGTTGATATCAGGGATCTCGCGATACTTGAGGCAGGATACGGTTGTGGACTCCGAGCCAGCGAACTGTGCGACGTAAAACTGGAAGACATAGATTTTGATACAAAACTCTTACGCGTAATGCATGGAAAAGGCAATAAACCGCGTGTCGTTCCGTTCCTTGGAGCGGCAGGCAAAGCGGTGCGAAGTTGGATAAACGTTCGTAACAGTTTAAGCAGGAAAACAGCGGAAGGATCGCGTTTTTTATTTGTTTCAAGGTCGGGAAAAAAGCTGAACAGAGAGGATATATGGAGAATAATACGAAAAAGAGGACTTGCCGCCGGAATTCCCAGGAACAGGCTGTTTCCTCATATCCTCCGGCATAGCTTCGCTACGCACCTTATATCACACGGTATGGATTTGCGGACTTTGCAGGAAATGCTTGGTCATTCTTCAATAATCACAACTCAGCAATATTTACATTTCGATCAGGAAATGAGGACAATTTATGACTCCTCTCATCCAAGAGCGTAGGTAGCTGAAAAAATCACTTGTTTAGCGAGCGTGACGACCGCGTAATGTTATTTAGCAAACAAAAAATGAAAAACGAAAAACGAAAAATTTCTCACAGAGGCACAGAGAACACAGAGAGAAAAAGATGTTTTTTGCAGTTCGATTTTTCTTCATCGTCTTCACAGGTATACTGTAAAGTGTCTATAATAGTTTTTAGACGACCGCGCTCCAAGGCTTTTTAAGCGCCACTACCCAAGAGCGTAGATAACGCGCGCAAAATATATAATTGTGCTAATATATTGAATGACTTACGCGTAGGACGAGAATATCTTTTCGCGCGTTATCCGGCAAAGGAGATTTGGAGGAAAAATGATTACCAAAGTAGCAATTAAAGGTTTCCGGTGTTTTCAAAATTTTACACTTGATGGCGTATGTCCAATTACTCTTATTGCCGGAGCAAATAATGTTGGTAAATCAGCGATTCTTGAGAGTTTGTTTTTATTCTATGACAGAAACTCAAATGGTGTTTTTCTTAAACTAAATGCATTTCGCAGAATAAATCAACTAAATTTATCTCCAAAAATGCTGTGGGAACCTTTGTTTGTAAATATGGACGTGAATAACCCCATTAAGATTATAATAGAAAATGACCTTAAGGAAACCCAAACAGTAACAATTATGAAAGATGATTCGTTTTCATTATCTACATATCCTTCATATATCTCATCGGAGGTTAATATCAAACAAGTTGGATTACCAATACAAAACAGCTATCCTTTAAAAATATGCTATTCTGACGCAAATAATGAAGAAATTTCGCATTTTTCTTTATCAGAAAAGGGAATAGTTCTGTCGTGGCCAAATTCAACAAAAGTAGTAGTACCTCATATACGTTATCTTAGTTCTAATATGACGCTTGCATCTCAGGAAGTAGCGGAGTTTTTCAGCGTTATTGATCTTCAGGGAAAGAAGTCGCAGTGCATTGAAATTCTTCAAAGCTTGGAGCCTCGGATTAAAGATATGTTTGTTGCTGTTATTGGCGGAACTAGCGGAATTTTCGCTGATATTGGATTAGCGACAAGGATTTCAATGAATATGCTTGGNGACGGAATGAACAAATTGCTGCAAATTGTCCTCGTTATGTTAGCAAACNCAGGCNCGGTATTCTTAATTGACGAAATTGAAAATGGATTCCATTACTCATTTTTCCCCAAGTTATGGGAAATTATTGGGAAACTTGTAACTATGACAGGATGCCAAGTCTTTGCAACAACGCATAGTTATGAATGCATTAGCGGCGCAACTGTGTTAGCTGAGGATGCTGACAAATCGGAATTGTTTAGATTTGTAAGATTGGATTTGATTAAAGATGCAATTACTCCCAAAGCATTTGAAAATGATTCCTTCAAGTATGCAATTGAAAGCAATTGGGAGATAAGATAAATGGCGCTGGATGAAAAGAACGGGAACTGGAAAATTGAATCCTCTCATTTAATAATTTGCGAAGGTCGCGACGATGAAGGTTACCTTTTATCATATCTAAAAAATGTTGAAATGAATGAAAAATTTCAACTAAAGAATTGTATGGGAAAAAACAAAATACCGAGTTTCATTAAAGCGCTCAAAGGCGTGACAGGATTCGATAATTTAGAGACTTTGATTGTTATACGAGACGCGGACGATGATCCAAAGGGTGCTGTTGAGTCTATAGCAAATGCTTTAAAAGATAATGGTTACGCGGTTCCGAGTAAGCCGTGTGAAGCTGCTTGTCCAAAAGAAAAAGAACACAATATCAAAGTAGGATATGCGTTGTTTCCTAAATTTAATTCTGAAGATACTTGTGGCACACTTGAGGATTTATGCCTCAAAACTCTTATTCTGGATGGGAGCAAAATCTCTGATATTGCTTTTGGCGCCGTTAGCGCTGTGGAACAATACGGGAAACTGGAACACCCATATAAAATAAGCTTCATACATGTCTATCACTAACCGACGAGTTCGTTGGCTTAAAGATTGGCGAATCCGCGAAAGCGAAAGCTTTTGACTTTTCCACTGGAGAGTTTACGCCACTAAAAGAGTTATTATCAGCGATGCTTAACTAAGCGATTGATAATTGTTGTGTGAATTAACTATTATAAAACTTGAACGAAGGTGTATATATGAATAAGCAAATTGAAGGACAAGGTAATATACCAAAGTGGATGCGAATTTTTTCTCTTTTTATGGGCGTTTTGCTCGTTGGAGACGGAATGAGGCGTTTTATTGCACCTCGCGGGACAAGAGATTTTTATTCGTTCTTATCATATATTTTTGTTGGCGCAATTTGTTTATTTGTATTTGGTTATTCGCGGCGTTTATTCGTCAACGAAGAAGGATTGGTTCAAACATTAAATATATGGGGAAGAAAGACAAAAAAGGTAATAATAGCATGGAGCGACGTTGAACGTGTGTCTTATGCAGAACAGAAAAACACGTTTATTGCAGGCTTCGAACGCGGCAACAAAGGCTATAGGATATCCGTGGATTTAAAAGATAAAGATTCGTTGCGCGAGTTGGTTCAACACTATTATAAATAAAATATATGAAGATGGAGGATTTTCAATGAAGCTTACTGATAAAAGATTTCTGGTCATTGGAGGGTCTGGGCTGATAGGCAGCCATGTAGTAGATGAACTCATAAAAACTGACTGCAAGGAAATAATCATTTACGACAACTTTTGCCGGGGCTCTATGGACAATATAAAAGACGCCATAAAAGATCCGCGGGTGTCAATTTTTCCCGACGGCGGAGATATAATCCATTTTGATACTCTAAAAAAGGCAATGGAAGGGATAGATGGAGTTTTTTTGCTGTCAGCGGTATGGTTGCTGCAATGTCATGAATACCCTGAAACTGCTTTTGAGGTGAATGTACGCGGAACATTCAACGTAATAATGGCGGCTATTGAAAAAAAGATTGGCCGGGTAGTCTATTCCTCCTCCGCTTCGGTCTATGGAGACGCGCTCACGCCTATGATCAGTGAAGAGCACCCATACAACAACTTTACTTTTTATGGGGCTACCAAAATTGCGGGAGAACATTTTTTTAAAAGCCTTGGGAAACGTTATGGGCTACCATGGGTTGGGCTTAGGTATATGAACGTTTACGGACCTCGTCAGGACTATCAGGGCGCCTATATAGCCGTCATGCATAAAATTCTGGATAAAATCGAAAAAAATGAACGTCCGCAAATTTATGGCGACGGCAGCCAAAAATATGATTTTATCCATGTAAAGGATGCGGCAAGGGCAAATGTTCTTGCAATGGAGTCGGAGATTTCGGGAGAGTGTTATAACGTTGGCCGGGGTATCGGCACGACAATCAATGACCTGACAAAACTGCTTATCAGACTGACAAACAGTAAAATGGAAATCGAATATCTGCCCGCTGGGCTGACATTTGTCACGAATCGTATTGGAGACGCGGAAAAAGCTGAGCGCGATTTAGGTTATAAATGGACCATAGATTTGGAAGATGGTATGAAGAGTCTCATTGAATGGCGGAAAAACGATAAAGAAGCTCTTGAAGCTAAACGAAAAGTTGCAGGTGTGAAATGAAAAATATTCCATTGATAAAGCCGTATATTAATGATTCAGTAAAAAAAATGGTGAGCGATGTTTTGGATTCCGGACATTTGACGGAAGGGCGTGTAACACATGAACTTGAGAATATTTTTGCTGACTTTACCGGGGCGCCATATGCAATAGCGGTTACTTCGTGCACAACCGGTATGGAGATTGCCTTACGCGCTCTTGACATTGGAGAAGGCGACGAGGTTATTGTTCCTGATTATACTTACCCGGCGACGGCAGGAGTTGTTTCAATCGTTGGAGCAACTCCCGTAATAGTAGATGTGGAACCAAAAACTATGTTAATAGACCGTTATTCCGTTGAAAAAGCCATTACTGCAAGGACCAAAGCCATTATGCCCGTTTCAATATTTGGAAATCCCCTTGATTATTCATGGATAAATGAGATCAAAAGGAAACATAACCTTTTTGTAATAGAGGATTCTGCATGTACCATAGGAGCGGAAATGAACGGACAAAAAGTTGGATCATTTGCTGACATATCAGTATTTTCGCTGCATCCCAGAAAATTCATAACAACCGGCGAGGGTGGGATTATAACAACTTCTGATAAGAACTTATCAGATTGGATGAATTCCTATAAACATTTTGGCATTGGAAACGTCGGAGCGGAACGAAGCGAAGTATGTTTTGAAAGAATCGGCACAAATTACAAAATTTCCGATGTGCTTTCCGCTATAGGTCTTGCTCAAATGCAAAGTATCGATATTTTGCTTGCTGATAGAATAACTCAAGCTGAAATATATAAAAGGCTTATTTCAAAGTGCAATAACTTGGAAATTCAAGAAACATACGAAGGAGCAAAGCATTCATATCAAACTTTCATAGTTTTTGTTGAAAATCGAGACGAGGTCATGCGTAAAATGCGTGAAATCGGGATAGAAGTACAAATCGGGACTTACGCTATACACGTTAACCCTGCTTACAATAAATGTCGAAGAGTAGCGGCGGACGGATCCGACTTCCTTAAAGGTAGTATTTACGCTTACGAACACGCTCTTGCTCTTCCCATGTTTTTTGGACTTTCTGAATCGGAGCAGGAATACATTATAGAAAAATTAAAAGAGATTTGTAATGAAGGATAAACAAAATGAGAGATGACATTTTTAGGCTAAACAACTTGAAAGACAACCCGGATTATATATTTGACTCGGGAATTTACAGACAGAAGTCGGTCTATACTCAAGCGCAAGAGCAAACTGGAAAAAGTTTTGGTTTTAAATGGGAAAAGCGTAATACATACGAGTCGGACGCGATGGAATCGGTTAGCAAAAAGTGGCTTCTCGAAAGATACGCCATATCCAATATCAGCCTGGATGATTTGATAAGAGGCAAGACCGTTTTGGACGCAGGTTGTGGTTCAGGTTACAGCGCTTCATTGCTGTTTGCTGAATTGCTAAATAGTTGCGGCTACCTTGGGATTGACATCTCAAACGCGGTTGATGTAGCAAAAGAGCGATTTGCGGAGAGAGGATTGCGCGGGGATTTTCTTCAGGCAAACATTCTTAACTTGCCGGAAGAGATAGGTAATTTCGATATCATATTCTCAGAAGGCGTTCTACACCATACGGATTCAACGGAGCAAGCCATAAAGTATTTATCCACAAGACTTGCTGCCGGAGGGTACTTCATGTTTTATGTGTATAATAAAAAGGCCCCTATACGCGAGTTTTCTGACGACTATGTCCGGGAAAAAATTTCTGCATTGTCCGATGAAGAAGCCTGGAAAGCTTTGGAACCGCTCACAAAACTTGGAATGCTGCTTGGAGAACTTAACATAGAATTAGACATAAAAGATCCAATTGATATTCTGGATATACCGGCAGGTCATATAAACCTCCAAAGGTTCTTTTATTGGTATATTTTTAAAGCATATTACCGTCCGGAATTCACGCTTGACGAGATGAATCATATCAACTTTGATTGGTATCGGCCAATCAACTGTCATAGGCAAACTCCGCAACAGGTAATGGATTGGGTTAAATCTTGCGGTCTTGATATATTGAAGATAGATATTCAAGAAGCCGGAATAACCGTCATAGCCAGGAAAAAGTAAAATGTGCGGAATTGCCGGAATTGTGAACTTAAATAGTGAACCCGCCACTTTAGTTGTTTTGAAAAAAATGACGGATGCTATAGCTCATCGGGGCACAGATGGAGACGGGCATTTCATAGACGAAAACGTCGGAATCGGGCACAGGCGTCTTTTGTTTGTAGATAAAACCGCGTCTTCATATCAGCCTATGGTGACAAATAATGGACGATACATAATCTCTTTCGACGGAGAAATATATAACTATCGAGAACTGAAAGCGGAGTTGCAATCTCTTGGATACATATTTCATTCAAAATCCGACACTGAGGTTTTGCTTAACGCTTATGCCGAATGGAATGAAAAATGCTTTGAAAAATTAAACGGAATGTTTGCGCTTGCGGTTTATGATAAATCAGAGAAAAAACTTTGTATTGCCCGCGATAGATATGGAATTAAACCCCTATATTACTATTGGGGCCGGAATTCATTTCTGTTCGGCTCGGAACAAAGGGCGATTCTAGCGCACCCTTCTTCAAAAAAAGAAATAGACCTTGAAGGGTTGCTGGAATATTTTACATTCCAAAATTTTTTTACGGATAGAACTTTGCTGCGTGGATTGAAATCATTCCCTGCCGGGTGCTACGCTTTTTTAAATCGTCAGGGTAATTTCCGGATTCATAGATATTGGGACTATGATTTTCACGAGCCGGAATTTCCAGAATCCAAAGAAGAGTATGACGAAGAGCTCGACAGATTGATGCGTCAAGCCGTTAACAGACAGTTAACAGGAGATATTGAAATAGGCGCGTTTTTAAGCGGCGGCATGGATTCGGGTTCGATAGTCGCTCTTGCATCTATGCAAATACCAAATATGAAAACTTTTACGTGTGGATTTGATTTAAACTCTGCATCCGGTTTGGAACTTGCATTTGACGAGAGGAGCCGTGCGGAGTATATGTCGTATCTCTTCAAAACCGAACATTACGAGATGGTACTGAAATCCGGGGACATGGAGCGAGCGATGACTAAAGTTGCTGTGCAAATTGAGGAACCGCGGGTAGGACAGAGTTACCCCAATTATTATGCTGCGCAGTTAGCTTCAAAATTTGTCAATGCGGTGCTTTGCGGGAGCGGAGGAGATGAACTCTTCGGCGGATATCCGTGGAGATACCACCAGGCGCTTGGCTGCCCGGATTTTGAAAGCTATATCGACGTTTATTACAAGTATTGGCAGAGATTGATTCCGAATTCTACGCTGGAGAAACTTTTTTTGCCGGTGCAAGAAAGCGTTTCTCATATAGTGACAAGAGACATTATGCGCAGTGTTTTTCCAAAATCCCGCCGTGCGCCGGCTACCCCGGAAGACTGCGTAAATAATTCGTTGTATTTTGAGGCGAAAACATTTTTGCACGGACTTCTCATAGTTGAAGACAAGTTAATGGCGACGCATGGAATTGAAGGAAGAGCCCCGTTTCTTGACAATGACGTTGTAGATTTTGCCATGAAAATTCCTGTGTCGCTGAAGGTTAAAGATTTTAATTCTACAATACTTGATGAGAATGATATGATTGCAAAAAGAGATTTTAAGAAATCAAACGATGGAAAACATATACTCAGGAGTGTCATGAGCAAATACATCCCAGATTCGGTTTCCAAGGCAGAAAAACAAGGTTTTTCAGCCCCTGACGCTTCATGGTTCAAAGGTGACAGCATAGAATACGTAAAAAGAAAACTTTGGGATGATAAATATCCAATATATGAATATCTTGATAAAAAAACAGTTCATTCGGTTGTTGAAGAACACCTGCGCGGGGAGCATAACAGGCGGCTTTTTATCTGGTCGGTGTTGAGCGTAGGGGAGTGGATGAGTGAGATTTTATAATGAAAAATTTATTTATTAAATTGTTTAAAAAACACCTTGAACAGTTTTATGATTTCAAGGCTAAATACTTTCTTTCAAAATATCGTAGGCTTGTTCCATTTGGAGATATGATAAGCGATAGATGGAACAAAGCTTACAGGCTTGGTTTTGGAGAAGGAACCAGCATATATGACAGCTCGCTTGTTCTTGGAGATGTAAAAGTCGGGAAAAATACCTGGATAGGACCACAAACGATTCTTGACGGTTATTCCGCCCCTTTGACAATAGGGGATTACTGTTCAATAAGTTCAGGAGTCCAGATATACACTCATAGTACTGTCAAATGGTCAATAACGGGCGGGATACATAAGAATGAGAGCGCGCCGGTATCTATAGGCTCTAATGTATATATTGGACCTCAAACTATAATTAGCAAAGGCGTCAGTATTGGCAATCGCGTTATAATTGGCGCTTGCAGCTATGTTGATAAGCCAATTCCTGATTTTTCCGTCGCTTGGGGGCAACCGGCAAAGATAATTGGACAGATAATCATGAATGCAGATAAATCTGATTTTGAAATTAGATATCTATAATTTTAAACCATTATGAAATTGAAGGAACAAGACATGGAAAAACAACACGAACAAAACAGATACGATGATTTTACAGAATCGAACTATGAAAGTATTTTGTGTGAAGCAAAGAACTATTACCGGTTTATAAGCTTTAAGGATGCATTAGAATACGATTTCCCTGTTATTCTGTGGAGGCATGATGTAGATTTTTCTGTTCATAGGGCTTTTGCGTTAGCAAAAATTGAGAAAGATTTGGAGATTTTGAGTACTTATTTTATCCATTTACATAGTTCTTTTTATAACGCACTCGAAAATTCCGTTGTGAATAAGATTCGTGAAATAATCGCGCTTGGACATTCTATAGGTCTTCACTTTGACCCAACGGCATTCTCGGGGAGAGTAGAGAATTGGACTGAAATAATTGCTTTAGAGAAGGCTATTTTAGAGAATTATTTCGAAGTGAGAATTGAGGCTGTATCGTGGCATAATCCCGAGCTTTGCGGATGGCTTTCGACTGATGAACATGAAATTTGTGGAATGATTAATGCCTATTCAAAACAAATAAGAGAGAGATTTGCTTATTCTTCCGACTCCAATGGCTATTGGCGTTTTGAACCTCTACAATCTGTCATCAAATCCCGTAAACATGAAAAACTGCAGGTTTTGACACACCCTTGCTGGTGGACTAAAGAGCCAATGTCCCCGAAAAAAAGGGTTCTTCGGTGTGCAGAAGGCAGAGCGCATGCAATTATTAAGGAATACGACAGATTACTCGAAGAAAGCGGGAGGCTGAATATTGATGATTGAAAATTTGAGAATTGCAGCTCTGTTAACTGTAGAAGCAGGTTTGGATACTCTTGAAATTTTAAGCGAAAGAATACATATTGATTGCGTAATATCTTTACTTCCGGAAGCGAACATTGGGAATAGGATTTCCGGATATACTGATGTTATGAAATATTGTAAAGATAAAAATCTTAAATATATTCAAGTATCATCATATTCTCTTACAGAAGAAATAGACGTGGAACGCTTAATGAGAGAGGATATTGATGTTTTGCTTGTGTTAGGGTGGCAAAGACTTGTACCTGAATGGCTGATAAAACACGTTAAAATAGCAACGCTAGGTGGGCATGGAAGCGCTTACGGAATAACCGGAGGGCGTGGAAGATCGCCGCAGAATTGGGCATTAATTATGGGTGAAAAATCATTTACATTGTCATTGTTTAGAATAGACGTTGGAGTCGATGCCGGTAATGTAATTCTCGAGAGGACTTTTGAGTATTCTTGTTTTGACAGTATTGAAACATCGTATTTTAAAGTCTCATGGCTCATGGCTGAAATGATTTTTGAAGCGCTAAATTGCAACAACTTAGATGTTTTCATTGGGAAACCTCAACATGGTGAAGCCTATTTTCTTCCTAAAAGAGAGCCAGATGATGGCATGATAGACTGGAAGCAGAATACTGAATCAATATATAATTTAGTACGCGCTCTTACTTCCCCATATCCAGGGGCTTTTTCAATTTGTGATGGCGCAAAAGTAATGATATGGAAAGCCATTCCTTTTAGACTTCCAGTTGATATTTCAAGATATCGAGTTGGAGAAATATGCCAAATCTTTCATGGTGATTGTTTTGTTGTTAAATGTGGTAATGACGAATCCATATTGGTTCAAAAGTGGTCTTCAATTGGAGAATGGAAACCGAAAAAAGGGGGCTTGTTTGATTCGTGTAATGAAAAAGAGATATACTCTAAGATTATAGAGAGACACTACAAATCTCCTCTTTCTGTTGAACAAACGATTCACCCTAAAATCGTAGAGAAGGGCAATTAGTTAGTAGCATTGTTGAGTTGCCAAATAAACATCTGAGTATAAAGTGGCGCAGTATTAAGACGAGGAGGTAATACACTAATGCTTCTTGATCCAAACATAAATGAAGCTGGAATTAAAATTTGTTCGCGTTGTATATACGATGAGCGAGTTGATGGTATAAGCTTTGATTCTGACGGCGTTTGCAATTATTGTCATCAGGTGGATATGCTAAAAGAACAATATGGAACAGGGCAACACAAAGGAGAATTATTGTTCTCAGAAATAGTGGAACAAATAAAAAAGGACGGAAAAAATAAGCCTTACGATTGCATAGTTGGAGTGAGCGGAGGCACAGATTCGTCATATATGCTGTATCTTGCGAAAGAAAGAGGGCTTCGCCCCCTGGCTGTTCACTATAACAATACATGGAATACAGAAATAGCAAATCAAAATATTAAAAAAATCATTAAAGAGCTTGATGTGGAATTATCTTTATATAGTGTTGAAGCGGAAGAGGCAGATGATATTTTTCGCTCATTTTTCCTGGCAGGAGTTCCGGAAATAGAAGGCGCAACAGATTTAGCTATGGCTGAAGTTCTTTATCGGGTTGCGGCTAAATATGGAATTAAATACACGCTAGATGGGCACTCATTTGAGACTGAAGGGATAAGCCCATTAGGAAGAAATTATTTTGACGGGAAATATATAAAGTCCATACATTCAATGTATGGCGCCGTTCGTATGAAAACGTATCCGTTGATGACTTTTTCAAGATTTATGCGGTGGACGCTTATTGAAAAGATAAAGAGGATAAGACCTCATTGGTACCTTCAGTATACAAAAGAAAATGCGCAACAATTCCTAAAAGATAATTTTGGTTGGGAGTATTATGGCGGGCATCATTTAGAAAACAGGATGACGGTGTTTTTTCATAGTATCTACGCTCCTCAAAAATTTGGGGCAGATTTCCGGAATAATACGCTCTCCGCATTAGCAAGAATGGGAAAGATTTCTCGTGAAGAAGCGTGGAAAAGATATAATACTCCGCCTGTCATAGAGGATGGTTTACTTGACTATTTCAAAAAACGTTTGAAGCTAACGGATGAGGAATATCTAAATAAAATGAACGAACCGCCAAGATCGTGGCGCGAGTTTCCGACATACAAAAAACGATTTGAGTTATTGCGGCCTTTGTTTAAAGTGTTAGCAAAGAATAATCTTGTCCCAATGAGTTTTTATCTTAAATACTGTTTTTAATGAAGAGGTCATAACAAACATGAAAAAGCATAGAATTTTTATGGGGTTTATTGAAATTGCCGGGTATTACAACAACTTACGAAAAGGTTTTGAAGAAATGGGAATCGACTGTCATTTTTTTGAAACTTTCCCAAATCCTTTTTGTTACGATGAGAAAGAGAATCTATCCGTCATTGAAAAAGTAGCCAGAAAAATAGCCGTTAACAGGAAAAAACGCTACGATAATAAAGAATTTAAGGATGGAATTCTATATCTCCCCGAAAAATTACTTCATCATTTTATTTTATCAATATACGTTGTATGTTTGCTATTTAAATATGATGTTTTCATTTTATCGGGCGGCTATATGCCCTTCCGGAAGCTGTTTTTTCCCTTGCTGAAAATATTAAAAAAGAAAGTTATATGCGTGTTCCATGGATCGGCTTCACGCCCTCCATATTTGGACGGATACTATGTGCCTAATGATAGCGAGTTTTCAGTAGGCTATGTAGCAGAAAAAACCATGCAGATTAAGCATTTTGTGGATGAAATCAACAAATACGCCGATGTGATAATAGATGCGCGCGTAACATCTTTGTTCCATTCAAGAGACGTCGTCGATTGGTTTTACGTAGGTTGCCCCGCTCCAGTGACCGACTTTGAGAATAATGACGATGGCAGCGTCACTGAAAATAATGATAATATAAGAATACTGCATTGCCCTTCCCGCCCTATAGACAAGGGGACAGCAGAAATAGAAGCGGCTATAAATAGTTTAATATCAAAAGGTTACCCTATAGATTTTATTAAAATTGTCGGACAACCAAACTCTGTTGTTATGGAAGAGTTGTCAAAATGTGACTTTGCAGTGAACGAACTGTATAGCGATTGCCCTTGTGGCAGTTTTTTAGCCGAAGCCGCTTCGCGCGATAAGCCTTCAATAACTGGCAGCTATTATGCATCACTTGTTGAAAAGGAAATCCCAGAAGAATGGGTAATCCCAACCCTTTTTGTCTTGCCGTCAGAAATTGAATCAGCAATAGAACGAATGATTACAGATAAACAACTTAGATTAAAAATGGGGCGGGAAGCCAGGGAATTTGTCATTCAGAATTGGAGTCCCATAGCGGTAGTAAAAAAGATGTTGAAAGTTATCGACGGAGATATTCCTTCTAATGCAGTTTTTTCTCCATATAGTATTTTATACGCTGGCGGATATGGAATGAAATCATCCTGGCGCAGAAAAGTTGTTCGTAAATTAGTTGATAATTATGGAGCTTCTGTTTTAAAACTTGATGATAAGCCCAATTTACGAGACGCGATTATAGCTGAAGCTTATGGAGAGGATGTGTCTGGCGGAAGCGTCTGAGGAGCTAGCGCCGCTTTACATTACGCGTAAAAATGATATCCGTATTAATTCCCATAGGTTGAGATAAAAGTATCTGTCCTATTCCGACGGGCGCGTTTACTTTTATTTCTCTAATCATCTCCATTAATTTGGGAACATGCGAGAGGGGAATTGGACGCGTCGTTCGTACGCTTGCGTTTACAAAATTGCCGCCGCATACCAAAACATTTGAAGTAACAGTTCTCAATGGATTTTTCATCTCCTGTTTAACCCATTCGATTCCTCTATCGCATTTATATCCGGATATTCCTGACTCGGATACCTCAATTTGACATCCGCTTGGGCAAACGACGCAAGTGTATCTTTCTTTTTGATATATGTCGTAACTCATATTTTCGTATGATTCTGCCGTTATCCCGCTGTCAACACTCTTTATGCCTCGTATGTACCCGGCGGCGCCGCGTCCCACGCGCTCCGCCTCCGTTGAAACAGTGTCGACGAGATCGTGAACATGAAGTACGTTGCCGCAGGCGAAGATTCCAGGAATTCCGGTCATACATAAATTATCAACTTTGGGACCTCCTGTTGCTTCGCTAATAGGAATTTCAGCTTCCCGTGAAAGCTCGTTTTCAGGTATAAGGCCAACGGAAAGCAGGAGAGTATCGCAGGGGAAAAATCTCTCTGACCCTTTTATAATACAACGGTCATTATTTACTGCTGACGTCCAGACTCCTTCAAGCCTTCCCATGCCTACAATATCCGTAACAGTTGTATTAAGATAAAGCGGTATTCCATAGTCGTCAAGGCAGGCGCGTATATTGCGAGCCAAACCGCTCGGTTGAGGCAGTATCTCAAAAACTGCATCGACCTTCGCACCTTCGAGCGTCATCCTGCGCGCCATTATGAGCCCGATGTCGCCGGACCCTAATATACATATGCGCTTGCCTGGCATTATGTTCTGCATATTGATTAAGTTTTGAGCTACTCCCGCCGTAAATATACCGGAGGGGCGATGCCCGGGTATAGACAATGCTCCCCTCGTACGTTCACGGCACCCCATTGCTAATACTACGGCTTTNGCTGTAATTTCCTCAATACCGTACTCTTCGCTGCTCAATTGTAATATTTTATCTTTTGAGAGGTGCAACACCATAGTATTAAGTTTTACATTTACATTAAAGGCACGTATTTTCTCAATGTAACGCGCGGCATATTCGGGGCCCGAAAGCGCCTCTTTAAAAATTTGCAATCCGAACCCGTCGTGAATGCACTGATTCAGTATTCCTCCAAGTAATCCATCGCGTTCTATCAAGAGCACGTCGTCAATTCCCGAACTCTTCGCCGCAACAGCAGCAGCAAGCCCCGCAGAGCCTCCTCCTATTACAATCAGGTCGTGTCTTTTCATTTTACTGACTCCTCACAAGTCCGCTGAACATTGGAGAAATTTTATTTCTCAGCATGTATTGGTCCGGCTCATAGCCATAATCGTCACGAAGCATCTTAACAATACGCGGAATGCAGAATCCTCCCTGACATCGCCCCATCATCGCGCGGGAGCGCAACTTTATGCCGGTAAGGGACACTGTTCCAAGAGGGTTCTCAATAGCGTCGCGTATTTCTTTTTTCGTTATCCCTTCGCAACGGCAGAAAATCTCTCCATATTCGGGATGTTTTTTTATCAACTCTGTCTTGCGTTCATATGGCAAGGATGAGAAAAACCCGGCAAACCCCGGTCGTTCAGCACGAAAATCTTTTTTCGGCGTCATCTTAAGGTATTTCTCAACCATGTCGCGAACCATTTCAGCTATTGCGGGGGAGCTTGTCAATCCGGGACTCTCTATGCCGACAAGCTCAATATATCCATTTCCGCAGTCCTTAATTCTAAAATCCGAGTTCCCCCCTTTATCGGGCGGCGTTAGTTTTGGGCGATTGCCAGAGAAACTTCTTATGAAGTCGGAAAGTTTAATACCAGGGAGAAATTTTTCTCCTTCTTCTCTAAGAGTGCTCATTATCTTAGCTGTTGTACGATAATCCTCTCTGTCTTCATTCGGTATATAGGTTGCGCTTGGGCCTATTAAAATATTTCCGTCAACCGTAGGCGTTAGATGTATACCAAGTCCGGGATCATTAGGGCCAGGGACTGGGTATATCAGAGTTTTCAGTGCATTAGAAAGGCGTTTGTCCAATACATAGTATTCGCCTCGACAAGCCCAGATTTCCGGACTGTTCAGCCCAATCATCCCGCTTATTTCGTCGCTATGCAGCCCGGCAGCGTTAATGAGAACATTGCATATGAACGTTTTTCCACTCTCGGTGGATACTTCATAAAAACCGTTACTTCTTGTTATTGACACTACTTTTGAGTTTAAGTGATAGGCGGTTCCGTTTAAATGAGCGTTTTCAGCCAATGCAATAGTTAAAAGATATGGGGATATTATTCCGCTCGAAGGAGTCCAAAGACCAAGTATCCCATTAATACCCGGCTGAATTTTCCGCATCGTTTCATTGTCCATAAGCTCCATTCCGGGAACGCCATTTGCATCGCCCTGCTCCTTTTGCCTATGCAGACCCGACAGATCTGAACTATCCAATGCTACTGTCAATTTGCCAATACGCTTTATCGGAACTTTCAACTCGCTGCAAAGTTTATCCATCATAGCGTTACCTTTGACGTTAAGCAAGGCTCTCAATGTCCCAGGTTCGTAGTTGATCCCCGAATGTATCACTCCGCTGTTACGGCTGCTTGTCCCAAACGCGACGTCAAGCTCTTTTTCTAAAACAGCGACCTTCAGAGAGAATCGTGAGAGCTCACGCGCGATTGAGTTGCCAACAATACCGGCGCCTATTATTATTACTTCGTAAGTGTCCAATGTTTCACTTTCTTTCATACGCCTTTTGTATTATTTCAACGCTTTTTCTAGCTTCCCGCGCCGAGCAAAAAGCTTCCTCAGTTCCCTTGAGGACATTGAGCGCATGTCGGTAAAAAGGCAGGTGCCCAAAGCCATAAACCGAATTGGGCTTCGTATTCGCTATTTGTAACTCCTCGTCCATTTCATGCTTTGAAGCAAATTCCCAATGTTCTATTTTATTAAGCGCAAAGCCTCCAATTTTAGCAGTCCCACTTTCGCCAAGTATGGTAAGGCTGCCTTCGTAATTCTTAGGGTAGGTGAGTACAGTGGCGTTAATGTTTCCTATGGATCCGTTCCGGAACTTTATAACCACTGAAATTGTGTCTTCCTCCTCTATTTGCATTTTTTGCGTTGATCGTTCGGATGAAACTTTTTCCACGCTGCCGCCGAACCATTGAACAAGGTCGACATAGTGGCTTGCCTGATTGGACAGGCAGCCTCCGTCAAGCTCACAAGTCCCTCGCCATTTTGCGTCGTCGTAATAGCTTTGGGGCCTGGTCCAAAGAATATTTGCAAGTATCATGAAAATTCGCCCGAAACGTCCTGCCTCATAAGCGCGGCGCAGAAGCTGAATGCTCGGGTTAAAACGATTTTGCTTAACTACAAGATAATGAACCCCCGCTCTGTCCGCTGCTTCTATCGCAGCGTCGCACGCTTCCAGAGAACACCCTTGCGGTTTTTCTGATAGTATATTTACGCCAGCTTCAGCAGCCAGAATAGCTTCATACGGATGCAAGCCTGAAGGGGTGCAAAGCGATACCAAGTCGCACCGGATTTCTTTTAACATTTTTTTATAGTCCGTATAAGCCACTGAGCTTGTTATTTGCGCCGCCTCTTCCGCCCGCTCGCTTTTTATATCGCAACAGGCGATTATTTCGGCAAGCGATTCACTTTTAAGTTTACCTATTGCTTCAATATGATTCTTACTTATGCGACCGCAGCCTACCAGAGCTATTTTATACATTAGTATCCCTTCCATATATCCATTGTAAAGTATTGAATTCGCTTAACTTTATCATATCACAAATCCGACAATTCAAGTACATATTTTTAATCAAATGTATGTACCACCCTTGACAAAACCCGAAATATCGTCTATATCAAATACATATTTTGAAATAGTCAGGAGTTTTGATAATGTACATAAAACGCGCAATCGAAGATTCCGTTATGAAAGTATCAAAAACATTTCCCGTATTGTTGGTCACAGGACCGCGACAGGTTGGTAAAACCACATTACTTACACGATTGGCGGATGAATCCCGGAGTTATGTAACGCTCGACGATCCGGATATACGCAGCATGGCAAGAAACGATCCGGCGCTCTTCATGCAACGTTTTACACCGCCTGTATTAATTGACGAAATACAATATGCCCCTCAAATTCTTCCATATATTAAAATGAGTGTTGATAATTCCGGGAATAGAGGAGATTTTTGGTTGACTGGTTCTCAAGCATTTCACATGATGAAAAACATAAGTGAGTCGCTTGCGGGACGCGTTGGGATTATAAACCTGTCAGGCTTGTCAGGTAGTGAAATAGACTCCATCCCCTCCGAACCTTTCACCACATCTCCCGAACGGCTGATGTCACGTTTAAAAGTATCCCGGAAAATGGGAATAAACAACATATACGAGCGAATATTCCGCGGTGCTTTTCCCGTTCTTCATATTGAAAATCCGCCTGATATGTATGAGTTTTATCGTTCCTATATCAACACCTATCTACAAAGAGACATTAAGGATTTAACACAGGTTACCGATGAGACGGCTTTCCTCAGTTTCATGATAGTTGTTGCGGCACGGACAGCGAGACCGGTAATCTATGAGGAAATGGCAAAGGATGTTGGTATTAGTCAGCCAACTGCAAAAAAATGGTTGTCAGTTTTAGTTTCTTCCGGTCTTGTTGCGCTGGTGCAACCCTACCATAACAATGTGTTAACGCGCACTGTTAAAATGCCGTTGCTTCATTTTCTTGACACAGGGCTTTGCGCTTATCTTCTCAAGTGGGGCAATTATGAAACACTGGAACGGGGCGCGATGTCGGGGGCGTTCTTTGAAAGCTGGGTTTTCTCTGAAATCTACAAAAGTTATATAAATGCCGGAAAAGAAGCGCCGGTTTTTTACTACCGCGATAAAGAAAAGCGTGAAATTGATTTATTAATTTACGAAAATGGCGTCTTGTATCCCATTGAAATCAAGAAATCGGCATCCCCCGGCTTTGACGCAGTAAAGTGCTTTAAAGCGCTTAATCCTGTGACAGAACCGGCTCGATTCGGTGAACTGGAACAATACAAAGTCGAAATCGGAAACGGCGCGGTAGTTTGCATGGCTAACGATTTATTGCCAGTTGATAGTAAAAACTGGCTTGTTCCGGCGTGGCTGATTTAATTATTTACAACTTGTGTATATTTTTACCATCAACGCCCAATACCTGAGAAATAACGTTCTTAGTATCAAAAATAAGCGAGGCGTTTTCGATCATAATATTATAATCAACAATTTTTTTGTGCGCGGTTGTTATTACAACTACGTCACATTCCCGTATAAGAAGCGGCGTTATTTCTACTGAACTATGTATTCCGTCTTCGCGCTTTACCGCCGGACAGTATGGATCGTAATATGAAACTAAAGCTCCCTTTTTTTCCAATACATCCCAAACTTTAAGCGCCGGGGATTCGCGCATATCGTTGATTTCTTCCTTGTATGCAACGCCTGAAATCAATATCTTACTATTTTTCAATGCTTTACCTTTCTCGTTGAGCAGATCCATAAGCCGTTCAACCACGTATTCCGGCATACCGTCGTTTATTTCGCCAGATAATTCGATAAGGCGCGTGTGATAGTCGAATTCTCTTGCTTTATAGGTTAAATAAAATGGATCAAGGGGTATACAATGCCCTCCGACACCGGGACCGGGATAAAACGGAACAAAACCAAAAGGTTTCGTCGCAGCGGCTTTAATAACTTCCCAAACATTAATGCCCATCCTATGGCAGAGTATCGCCATTTCGTTCGCCAAGGCACAATTCACTATCCTGAAAGTGTTTTCCAGAATTTTTGTGGCCTCTGCTTCTTTTGGGGAAGAAACGACGCATACATCAGCATCGAGAACTATTTCGTACAGAGTTTTCGCTGTTTCGGTACAAGCGCGTGTACATCCGCCTACGACTTTTGGGGTGTTATGAGTATTGAACCTTATGTTTCCCGGGTCGACTCTTTCCGGGCTGAAAGCCAGGTAAAAATCAATTCCTAATTTCAAGCCGGAAGCTTCAAGAATCGGAGCGACAATTTCTTCTGTGGTGCCCGGATATGTTGTTGATTCAAGGACTATAAGCATATCTTTATGTAAACGTTTTGAAATCTCACGGGACGAATTCTCTATGTAAGATAAATCTGGCTGTTTAAAACGGTTAAGGGGAGTAGGCACGCATATCGTAACTACATCGCATTCGCTGAGTCTGTTAAAATCAGCTGTCGCGGATAGTTTCCCGGAAGAGACCAATTTTTTAAGCTCCGCAGAAACAACATCTCCTATATAGTTTTCTCCTCTATTTACTTTTTCCGCCTTTTCCGCTTGAATATCAAACCCCAATACATTGAAACCTGCTTTGGCTTTCTCCACGCTCAAAGGCAGCCCTACGTATCCAAGACCAATAACTCCGATTTTAGCTTCTTTGTTCTTTATTTTTTCCATCAATGCCATGTAATTATCCGCCTAACCTTCGTAGAATATTTGCTCTTCTATTAATTGCTCTTCCGGTACAGCGCGCAATAACTTTGCGGGGACTCCCATAACTATGACGCGAGGAGGAACATTTTTTGTAACCACCGATCCTGCCGCAACCAGCGCATCTTCCCCAATTTCCACTCCCGGCAGAAGCACCGCTCCTGCGCCTATTCGCGCACCCTTCCTAAGAATTGGACCATTGAAATGCTTTTTTCTTTCTTCGGTTCTTCCGAGGAAATTATCATTTGAGAATGCCACGCAGGGACCTATGAAACAGTAATCTTCTATGGTACTCATAGAAGCTATAAGAGAGTTACCCGCCATTTTGCATTTTTTCCCAATCAGGACTTTATTTTCAACGGATACACCTCGCCCAATTATTGTTGCTGTCCCAATTTCCACGTCCTCTCGTATTGTTGCAAGATCCCCGAAAAAAACCATATCCGAAATTTTCGCGCCCCTATATATAACGCATCCGGCGCCTACGGTAACTGTGTTCCCTATAATAAGCGGAGGCATTTTTTCCTTCTCTTCTGTAGTTACACTCATGCTCGCTTTTGCCGGCTTTTTTCCTAGGATCGCTCCGTCAAATATTCTACAGTTTACGCCTATCTCAACGAAATCGTGTATCACGACGTTATGCCCTATTTCAACGTTGTCGGATATTATAACGTTATCGCCAATAATAACGTTATCTCCTATTATAACGCTTTCTGCTATTCTTGACTTTTTTGAAAGGTTATTATTTGACATGTAGTTAGTCAGCTCCTTTACTTAATTATGGTGTTATTATCAACTGGATCAGTTTTACGCTTATTTCTTTGTAAAGAACGCGCTTATTGTTTCAACAACAAATTCCTGCTCTTTTTCAGTCAATCCCGGGAATATTGGCAACGCCAGAACGGTTTTTGTCAGTTGCTCGCTCTTTGGCAAGTCTCCTGTTTTTCCGCCAAGGAACTCAAAACATTTTTGCAGGTGCAAGGAAAGCGGATAGTAAATTTTAGTCCCTATTCCATGCTCGTTCAGAAATCTATAGAGTTCATCGCGCACTCCTTCGGGGCCGCCTATCCTTATAACGTATTGATGGAATATATGATAGTTGCCCGGAGATTCAGGTGGGATAGATACCCTTTCAAGTAAATCAAAGCTTTTAAAAAGCTCACTGTATTTGCCCGCTAACTCGCGCCTTTGCTTGTTCCAGTCTTCAAATTTTTTGAACTTTATACGCAAAATCGCAGCTTGTAACGTATCAAGCCGGCTGTTTAATCCAATTTCTTCATGGAAATATTGTTTTTTAGCCCCATGAACGCGCAATTTTCTCAATCGTTCTCCCAATTCCGGTTTTCTCGTGAACATCATTCCGCCGTCACCGGCGGCGCCAAGGTTTTTTGTCGGAAAGAAAGAAAATATGCCGATATCCCCAACTGTTCCGGCGAAGTTCTTTTTCCCATTAAGCAGCCTGTAGCTGCCGAGCGATTGAGCGGTGTCTTCAACGACTTTTATCCCGCGCGCGTTCAATTCGGGCATAATTGTTTCAAGAGGCGCCATTTGACCGAACATATGCACCGGCAAAAAAACCTTTGTGCGCGGAGTAATTTTTTTCGAGACTTCATCCATATCAATGTTATATGTGTCAGTTACAACATCCGCGAAAACCGGAGTTGCTCCCCTCCTCGTTATACAACTTACCGTCGCAAAAAAGCTGAAAGGCGTTGTTATAACTTCATCACCCGGTTGAACATCAAGGGCCATGAGAGCAAGTACAAGGGCATCGGATCCGGATGCGCAGCCTATCGCATATCCACCGCCCAAATAAGACTCTATTTCATGCTCGAATTCGTTAACCTCACTCCCAAGGATAAATTCTTGAGAGTCCATTACTTCAGCAATTTTTGTCAATGTTTCTTCTTTTATCTCTTCCCAGCTTCTTTTTAAATCTAATATTGGTAACATAGAGTGTTCTCCTTATCTTACTCGAAT